>JAIRYY010000010.1 GCA_031267485.1 Tannerella sp. | reverse complement strand
CATAAAATCTGCGTTATCTGCGTGCCGGAAATCTTCCGAAACAGCCTGCAATAATAGGGAAATGCAATGCAAAAAAATACTCTGCATACAATGGTAGGTACGTCTGCTGTATTTTCATGCAGCGCAGTTGTCCATTGCGTGGTCAATCCTCCCGCGCGTTGCGGATTGCAGAGCAAAGAGTCAGGTAGGGATGGAAATGGCGCAATGTCACTAATATAAGCGCATATTTCGTCATTGCGAACGGAGTGAAGCAATCCAGAAATGCCTGATAGTACATGGATTGCTTCGTCGTTCCTCCTCGCTGGTGACGACGGGATGTGGCTTTAGAATACTCCTTTTTGGACTTATATTAGTGGCATTGGGAAATGGCGGGGACGTTTGTTACAAAGAAAAACTCTTAATTCTTAATTTTTAATTTTTAATTCCAAATACGCCGCCGCCGTCTGTTCCGCTATCCGGTCCCAGTCGTACGGCGTCATGTCGTAGCGGGGGACGGATGTGTCCCGGAGTTTGGCGGCCAGCGAACGGGCGAGGTTTTCCACGATATTCCCGCCGTAATGGAAATAGCACGGCGGCGGGAGGTTCAGCGCTTTGTTGGCGGGAATATCGCTTGCCAGGACGGGCAGGCCGTAACTCATCGCCTCCAGGAGGGAAATAGGCAATCCTTCGTGCGACGACGGGAGGACGAAAAGGCGCGCATGAGTGAGCAGCGCGTGCAGCCTGTCGCCTTTCACGATGCCCGTCAGTACGGCCCCGCTCTTTTCGGCCGACTGTTTCAGCGCCCGCGAATACGCGTCTTCCACGTCGGCGTCTCCCGCGATGACGAGTTTATATTCCGGCAGATTCAGTCCGGCGAAAGATTCGATAAGGACATGGAAGTTTTTTTCGGGAACGAAACGCCCCATGGCGAAGATGTATTTACGGGGTTCAACGCCGATTTCCCGCAGATAACTGCAATCGTCGATGATGACCGGCGCGGGAACCCCGTTCGGAATCAGATGTGCGTCCGTGCGGTTGTACTTGCGCTTTATGGTGTCGTTAATCGGGTTGGATATCACGATTACCCCGTTCGCAAACCGGCATCCCATGCGTTCCCCCAGCCGCAGCATGAAGCGCGCCGCTTTCCCCCATTTCGCCCGGTCGTAATCCGGGCCGTGGTGCGTGAATACGACTTTCATACCGAGCAGACGGGCAAACGGAGTCAGTAAAGCCGGCCCTATAGCGTGGATGTGAACGATGTCGGCGTTGAACTTCCATCGGGCGGCCCATATCGCACGGAACGTGTGCACGATGGCTTCGAGGGATTTCCTGCGGATGTCGCGGATGTCATACAGCGCGACGCCCTTATAGGACGCGAGCCGGTCGCGCGTGTAACTCTTCCGGCGGATGACGGTGACGTCGAAACCTTTCCGTGCAGCGATGCGCGGAAACAGTTCCCGGCAGTGCGTTTCGACGCCTCCCTGAATATCCGGTATCCCGCGCGTCCCGGCGACCACTATTTTCATGGCTTGTCTTCCCTTAAATCGCCCTGCCGCGGGTCCTGTCCCACGTCATACCGGCGCTTGTCCAGGCAGGCCGGTCTTCCGGTCAGGCTTCTCCACTTGTTTTTAAGAACCCATCCGAGCGGATGGCGCATGTATTTTTTGGTAACCGGGGCGGCCGTGCCCATCATCCAGCAGTTTTTCGGACAGGTGCGAACCATTTCCCGCACTTTCCCCGCCTGTTCGCTGTTCCACAGCTCGTTGAAATCCGGCGTCTCGCGGATGTTTCCCATCCGTTCCATCCAGTATCGCTCCTCAAGCCCGTTACAGGGGTAGACGTCGCCGTAAGGCTCGACGAAGAAGTTGATCATCCCCGCCTCGCACGGCAGCATCCGCCGGTTGCCCTCGATGTAGTTGATAAGTCCCATGTTGAAGAATGCGCGGCCCCACGATTTGGGACGCGCCTCCCGGAGTTGCATGTTGATGAGTTTCTCGAAATTGCCGCACACCTCTTCCCTGTTCGTGATGACGTTGTCCGTCTTGTGGAAATAATAGGAATTGTGGAACGCGGCGGTGGCGAACTCAAGTCCCAGCGCGCGGCTCAGCCGGTAGAGCGACAGCATGTCCGTCGAATTGCTGTTCGACACCGTGCATCCGAAGCCGATATCCTTCAGCCCCATCTCCCGGAGCGCCAGCAGCGTGCGCAGGCCTTTGTCGAACCCGCCCTTTTGCCCGCGCAGTTCGTCGTTTTTGCACGCCAGTCCCTCGATGCTTATCCGTATGCCGATGCGCGGAAACTTCCGGGCAATGTCCATTATACGGTCTTCCAGCCATCCCGAAGTGGAAATGACGACGCGCGGCGATTTGGTGAAGCACACGCGCACGATCTCTTCCAGGTCTTCGCGTACAAACGGTTCGCCGCCCGTAAGGTTGATGAACCTGGCGGAGGGGAGACGCATAATCTCTTCCGGCGTAATCTCTTTCGAACGTTCCGTTGGATTCATCCAGATGTTGCACATCCGGCAGCGCATCGGGCAGCGATACGTCAGAATGATGCAAATATCGGTAGGTTTACAGGGGTTGACGGTCATAGATTTTTATCAGTTTATTATAAAACGTCCCGGAACCGAATTTATTTTGCGCGTCTTCCGCTATTTTTCCAAAATCATACGTTTTCGTAAAACTGTCATGCACC
>JAIRYY010000138.1 GCA_031267485.1 Tannerella sp. | reverse complement strand
TCTTATCTCTTATGGATGCAAATACAGTTGAAATTTATTACATTGCGGACGAATTCAGCAGGAAATTCGACAAAGTAACGGAGGGACACCTCCTGAGTGAAAATAACGGCAAACGCCACAGAAAGCGCCGGTTCACCATGTCGGATGCGGAGGTCATGACAATAATGATACTCTTCCAGCTGAAACAGTTCCGAAACCTGAAAGCATTTTATACTCAGTATATGATGGCACATTGCAGGGACGACTTTCCCCAAACGGTCAGTTACAACCGTTTCGTCGAACTTCAGCAGAAGACCGTCGTGAAGATGACTCTTTTTCTGCAACTTTGCTGTTTGGGCAAATGCACCGGCATATCATACATAGATTCGACGCCGCTTCGGGTATGCCACATTAAACGGGAACACAGTCATAAGACTTTTAAGGGAATAGCCACAAAGGGAAAGAGCATCATGGGGTGGTTTTTCGGATTCAAACTGCATATTGTCATCAATGACAGGGGTGAAATATTCGACTTTGTCATTACGCGGGCAAATGTGGACGACCGTGAATCGCTGAAAAACAAAAGATTTCAGGAGAAACCGCCCTTATTGCATACAATTTTCTTCCTGAAAAACCTTCGCTCAATCTTGATATCATTGATTCCTATGGCTTAAATGAGATTTCTTAGGGCGAACTCACGTTATTTATGGTCAATTTACTTCCAGCGCTTGCCATGCGGGCAATTTTGGGAAGTTGTTATGCGGTTCGGTCTGATACCAGAATACGACCGAGGCTATGTCCGACTGTTGTGGTAAATAGCGGCCGCCGTGTCTCCATCCCAAATCCTGGATAGTGACCTTCAAATCCTTCTCAAAACGAACGGGGTCGACTATATGCCAGCGATATAATCCGAAACGTTGTTGCGCTTTGTATGTGCCGTCCGGACGAATGACCTGCGAAAGACCGCTGTATGGGGTACAAAATTCTTTGTACTGCCCTTCGTGGTCGAAATTGTAAGAGCCGCAGAAATAATCTTCCGTACCTGTGCCGCAGATGGTCGGGAACTGTGTATCGCCGTCCATGAAGAATTTGATTTCTCCTTCGCCCCACCAGCCGTTGTTATTCACGCCCCAGGCGAGATAGACGCCGACATAATGTCGCCGACGGGACATTCGACCGAGGGTTCCTTTTCGTCGTCCCAACAGGAGGATGAAATGCCCGTTATGTTTTCAGGACTCCGCAGTTTCTCCGCGCGTCCGCTACTTTTTGCTTTTGGCTTTTGCTTTGGCTTTTTGAGCGGCTTTTTTGGCTTTTTCCTTTTCTTTGTTTTCCTTTTCTTTTTTCCGGAGGCGCTGTTTGTTTTCCTTTTGTTTCTGCTTCCGTTCGATATTTTTCTGTTTCAGGCGTTCTTTGGCTGCTTTTTCTTTTTCCCGGCTCAGTTGTTTGCGTTCTTTGTCCTGCTGTTTTTTCAGGTCTCCGGCAGATTTTTCCGCCGCATTTTTGGATAATTCGTCTTCCGCCTCTTTTGCTGCGGCTGCGGCTGCTTCCGCTTCCTGTTTGCGTATTTCCTGAATCCGGTCGAATGTAAGTTCTCCATCCACTCTTCCCTGCGGCTTTTCCGTGACGACGCTGTCAGCCGGCATTTCTTCTTCCGCGGCAAGTTCTTTGGCTTTGCTGATTCCTTCCTCCACCTTTTTAAACTCATCCGTTTCCCGGATGCGCTTGAAGAGTTTTTTGAAGATGTTTTCCCTTTTGGCTGCGGGGCGTTCGTCCTCTTCGGCGACGGAAGATTCCGCTTCTTTGGCTGCGGGACGTTCGTCGATTATTTCCGGTTCTTCCGTGGCGACCGGTACGGGGGGGGCTTCTTTTTTTGCGGCGGGCGGAGCTGCAACCTCTTTTTCCGATTCGTCTTTCGCCGGTTCGGCGGGAACGGTTTCGGGCGCTGTTTCCTTTTCGCTTTTTGCCTCAACGGCTTTCGCTTCCGCCGCCTTTGCCGCTTCCGCCGCCTTTTCTGCTTCCGCCGCTTCCACTGCTTTTCGGTCGGTGTCGACGCGGATGCGCCAGCGGTTCACCAGTTCGGGAGCCGCTTCGCCATAGTTTTCAACGAAGAAGGTCATGTATTCCTCCAGTGTCTTACCGTGCATCAGCGTGTTGAAATTTTCGTCGGAGAAAGGGAAGAATGTGACGGTACCGTCGAGTGCGGACGCATAGCCGTTTTCTCCGTATATCATGCGGTAATAACCGATTATTTCGCTGAAAGTGTCAAATCCGCTGATGGTAAATATTGTTAACGAGCCGGTTTCTTCAAAGCTGATATCGAAGCCTTTCACGCGGAAATTGGCGAAGTTGTAAGCGGCCACCGCATAAAGCAGCTGGTTGCGGTCGATACTTCCCGTAGTATAGATGAGCAACATCCGGTGCGGCGCGTCCTGCTCTGCGGAGAACCTGCGCGCCGAATCCGCCGCCGACAGCACGCCGTCCTCGCCCAGGCCGAAGCGCAAATCCCACGTCATCGTGGAGAAACTGCCCTGCATCAGTCTGCGTCCGCGAAGAAGCCCCTTCAGCATTTCGCTGGCCAGTTCCGTAACGTCGGCATCGGGATATTTTTCCGTCAAAAGGGTCAGTTCCTCCCTGAAGCCGTCGGGGTCTCCGGCCTGCACGTAAGTGAGCGCGTTCAGGAACATGAATTTGGGCATCAGTTTCGCCAGCGGATATTTGGCGCCGAACTCGCGGCAGTTGCGGCGTACGGTCGAGGTATCCTCCGCAAGATAACGCCCGTAGGTTATTTCGTAAATGGAATCCTGCACGCTGTCCATCATCCGCATGTTATATTCATAGTCGGGGTCGGAAATCGCGATGGCGTAATCACTTTCGGGAAATCCGGCCATCATCAGGTTCCTGTATTTTTCCGCCAGCGCCGTATCCCTGTAGCGCAGCGCCATGAGACAGATGTGATAATAATAGTCCAGCCGGTAGCTGTTATCCGGGAAACGGCGTTCGAGTTCCTCGAACGTTTCCACGGACAGATTCATATCCTCGAGTTTATCCTTGTAAATCATTCCCATATTGAAAAGTCCGTCGGCAACAATCACGTTCGATGCCTCCATGTCTTCTTCCGTAAGCGGAATCTGCTGCAGGTAATAATCGCGCGATTTCGGGTCGGAGGCGAGCGAATCCGCCGCCGCTTCCGCCAGCGAATCCGGCAGAAGGTCGGTTTCGCCCTCGAGGTCCGTTGAGGCGACCGGTTCGCTGTCCGCCGGCATCAGCGCAATCTTTTTGTCCCGTCTGCGCCAGTTGTCTTCGAGCGTCCTTTTGCCCCATTTGTTCTGGAACTGCGTTTTCCCCTGCGCGACGACCTGCGGGTTGTAGAAATAGAAGGAGCTGCCGCCCGCTCCGGCGGCAACCGGCGGCATGGCGATGTTGTTCCGGGAGGGGATGTTCGAGCCGAGCGCGGCCTGGTTTGCCAGATATTCTTCTTTTTCGGCCTCCTCCTGCGCCCGTTTCTCTTCTTCGATGACCTGTTCGATGATTTTGTCTATAACCGCCAGCCGTTCTTCTTCGGGCATGCGGGCCAGCGCCTGCAGACTGTCCTGCAGATACACGGCCTCGTAATGGATGACAAGTTCGTCGAGCGTTTCCGACAGGCGCGACACGCGTTCATAATCTTTATATTCCCTGTGGATACCGGCGAGTGCGCCGCTGAAGCAGGGCTGCGCCTTGAGGTAATCCTTTTGCGTGAAATAAATGTCGCCCAGGCGGATTTGGCAGATGGCCTTGTCCATCCCGTTCTGCGTGCTCTTTTCAATTCCCTCGACGTAGCAGCCGACGGCGCTTGCGGTATCCTGCTGCGTCATGTAAACGTTTCCCATGGCGTAGTATACCTGGTCGAGGAAATCTTTATTCTTATCACTTTTTGCCATGCGTTTCAGCATCTTGAGCACCCTGTTGTAGTTGCCGCCGGGAAAGACCTCCGTCTGGCGTATGCGCGAGGCGAACTCTATTTCGTACGGCGGGTTCGACGAGGCCACTTTCCCGAATGTGCCGTATGCAAGCCCGTTCTGGCCGCTGTTCATGTAGAGCTGCCCCAGCAGATAGCGCATGCGCGAACGCTGACGCCTGTTTTTTTCCGATTTGATTGCGCTTTGCAGAAAAGGTATCGCCTGTTCGAGCTGTTCGCTCCGTATCAGGTAATCGGCGTACATCCGGTCGTATTTCTTCTGCAGCTTCGGGGGAAGGCCGCTCTCATGGAGTTTCTTGAGCGCATTGTTTGTTTCGTAAAACCAGTCCATCTCGGTGTAACAGCGAGCCTGCCATATCCGCGCTTCGGCGACAAGTTCGGGGTCGGTCGCGAAATGTCGCGCCATGTACGAAAAAGTCACGGCAGAGGTCAGGAAATCGCCGTTGTAAAACTGTCCCTCGGCAATCAGCAGCCAGCAATTTCTCATGAACGGATTATACTCCTCCTGCGCCTGCATTTTCACCTGTTTCGGGTCGTTCTGCCAGCCCGGTTTGCGCGGCGGTTTTTCTTTGATGGAATGAAGTTTGATAGCTTTGCTGCCTTTTTCTATGGCGCGGTCGAACGGTCCGCCCGTAGCGCTCTTTTCCTCCGCGTACATTCCGCTGACGGGGAACATCCGTATCTGCTCGGTATAATTCTCCCTGTACCCGTCGTTCATCGATTTCAAAGCCTCGTCGAACGATGTCTTTCCGTTGAAATAAATGTTGTAGCGCGAGTTCAGGGAATGATAAAAACGGCTTGACGCCGTATTTTTACGGGCGCCGCACGAACCGAACGCAACGGTAGCGATTACCGTCGCGACGATGATACAAAGCCATTTTTTCAATTCCACTCGCATCTCTACATTATTATTATAAGCCATAAAAGCGCTAACGATAAAACAACTGAAAAAACAGCTTTTTATTGCCTTACCGGAAAATATTTCAACCGCTGCCGACTATTCAGGCGCTGTAACGTTTTGTGCGGGTAATCAAATTTGAACATATCGTCATAGCGCCTGTTTAATCAAGGCCGCCGCACCAGAATACACGCCTGGCATGACGCAAGGGCGGGTTTTAAACCCGCCCCTACAACCGTTTAATCCCCATCTTCCGCGGATTCTACCCCTTCCGGCGGAGAAAATGATCCGGAATCTGTTGATTCTACCCCTTCCGGTGGAGAAAATGACCCGGAATCCGCGGATTCTACCCCTGCCGCTGGAGAAAATGACCCAGAATCCGCGGATTCTACCCCTGCCGCCGGAGAAAATGACCCAGAATCCGCGGATTCTACCCCTCCCGCGGGAGAAAATGACCCAGATCCCGCGGGATCTACCCCTTCCGCTGGAGAAAATGACCCAGAACCCGCGGGAACTACCCCTTCCGCTGGAGAAAATGACCCGGATCCCGCGGGATCTGCCCCTTCCGGCGGAGAAACGAATCGTGCGGGTCATTTTTTCTCCATCATTTGGCGGGGCGGGGAGTGCGTTACGGTTTGCCGGGGCACATCTGTCACTTGCCCGCACAAAATGTTGACAGAGCCACTATTTACTGTCCGGAGCGTCGACCGTCACGCGTATCCCCTCGCTGTGCGCGCTAAATTCGGGGGCGTACATGCACTGGAACGTTGTTATGCCGTTCGAGAAATCGCCGGCGTGCGATACCCGCAGGTCATATTCGAAGACGTACACGCCCGCGGGCAGGTAGTGGATGAAGAAGTTTACAGAGGCGTCTTTTACGCTTTCGTAATACCACAGCCCGTCCTGATAGCGGTTTCCCGAAAGAACGCTGACGGGTTCGAGGCACGCCGCCCGCATGTCCTTCAGGTGCACGTATTCGTAGTCGCGGTCGGCGCGCAGTTCCAGCCTTACGCGGACAAGGTCGCCGACGTGCAGGCGGTTGTCTCCGCCTGCCGGCTGAAGCGTTTCGCCCTTGCCGGCGAGCGTTCGCAGGAAGAGCTGCCGGTTCATCTTCAGGCCGGTTTCCGCATGTGCAATCCGGTCCAGCCGTTCGAAATACTGCCAGTACATTCCTCCCCAGAGGATGCCCCGACGGTTGGGATTTTTCACTTTCAGGCTGCCCATGCGGGCTGTTATCTCACTGCCCTGCCAGCTTGTTTTCACGTAGCCGGTTCCCGGTTCGGGGCGGATGGCCTCCGTCGCGACGGCTGCCAGCGGTTTGCCGGCCAGCTCTATTTCCGGCAGCTCCGATTCGTCGAGCAGGCTGGCGCCCGTCATCAGCAGGGCATAAACGGCTTCGGCTGTCGCTTTGGTTGTTTTCCAGTCGTTCGTTTGCTTGTTGCGAAGCAGCCATATTTTCATTTCCTCCACCGCCGCCGTGTCCGACGCCACCTCGTCGAACGCTTCGATGAGCATGGCCTGCGTTTCCGTCGGCGCCTGATACCAGAAACGGCCGGCGACGTTGTCTTTCCAGTACATGCCGAGTTCTTCGGACTGCTGCGCGTATTCCTTCAGCGAACGGACTATCGCCGCGGCCGCGGCCGTCCGCCCGTTCCGGTGCAGCGCGAGCGCGGCCATCGCCTTGCCGTATGTCGTGAAATTTTTCCAGAACGTCCCGGCCTGTTTCAGCCAGAAATCAAAAGCCTCCCCCTGCTGCTTCCCGTCAGGCCGGTGTCCGCTGAAACTGCAGGCATACAGATAGTGCAGCTGCAGGTCGGTTATGTGCTGCTCCGCCATGTTCGCTTTCCGGTCGGTCAGTCTTTTATAATCTTCCGAAAATTCGCCGTCAAGAAAAGCCAGTCCGTCGCGCACTATCCGGGCGGCGGCGGGCGCCTTTCCGGACGGCATTGCGTTCAGTTTTTCCAGATGCGCCAGGCCCGCCACGATATGCTGCGTGATGTACCGGCTGGAGGGTTGTCCCTCGAACCAGGGGAAGCCGCCGTCGCGGCTCTGCATGTCCGACAGTTTGTCGAACGTGCGCGCCATTTCGTTGCTCATGCGGTTGAGGTCGAACAGCAGGGCAAGTCGTTTCCTGCGTTCCGATTCGTTTTTAGCCTGCATCACCCAGGGTGTTTCCTCGAGCACGACCTGCTTCAGTTCCCCGTTTTTCTCCAGGGCCGACGCCAGGGCTTCGTCGCCGGACGTTTTCCAGAGATCGAAAATCTGCCGGATGCGGGGCGTCGAGTTTGCAATCGTGGCGGCAAGCGAGTTCGCGTAGAAGCGCGAAAAAGTCTGTTCGGCGCACTCGTAGGGATATTCCATGATGTACGGCAGCGCCTGTACGGCATACCAGGCCGGAGCCGACGTGAACTCCAGCGTCAGACGATGGTTGCGGAGCGTTTCCGAACGGTTGTCCGCCAGGCGGTCGAACGTCAGCGTCTTCTCCCTGCCGGCGCGGACGCTGAAAGGCAGCGTCTCGGTCACAAGCATGGCGCTGGTCAGTACGGGAATCGTTTTCTCTTCCCCGTCGGTATGCGCGCCGGCCCGTGCCGTCACCCTGTACGTGATTGCCTGGAGGCCCTCGGGAATCGCGAGCGTCCAGCCGAGGCCGGCGCTCCCTCCCGCCTTTACGCCGAACGCGGGCGCTTTCTCCGACCGGATAACCGCCCCGTCAACCGGCTGCATCGTCATCGCGTCATACACGCGAAGCTGCGCCTGTCCGTCAATATCCGCGTCCGTCAGGTTGTTCACCCTCGCGGTGAATCTTATCACGTCGCCCTCGCGGAAGAAACGCGGCGGACCGGCGCTTATGGCAACCTCTTTCCGCGTGACGAGTTCATTCGTGTACGAGCCGATTCGGAAGTCTTTCGTATGCGCGAAACTCAGCAGTCTCCAGCGCGTGAGGGCTTCGGGTATCGTAAATTCGATGAGCGTCCCGCCCTGCCCGTCCGTGCGCAGCCGGGGATAGAAGAACGCCGTCTCGTTGAAGTTCGTGCGCGTCTGCACGGCATCGAGGCCGGCCGTCGGCGCAGCCTGTCCGGCGGCAGCCGGCGCCGCGGATTTGGCGATGGCGCCTGTCATCATCTCTTTCCTCTGAACGCCATAACCGGTCACTACAACTTCGTCCGCGTCTACCTCCGCCGCATATTCGACGGGGGCTTCGTTGGCCATAACCGCGCGGCTTCTGAGCGCCATGATACCGTGCCGGTTAAACGCGTACAGGTAAGTCCGGTCGAACCAGTTCAGGCGGGCGTCGGTATCCGGGAGTTTAACGGAGGCAGCGGGCGGTTCGCCGTAATGGATTTCCGCGCGGGCATACCGCTCGATGGAGCCGAACGTCCACAGGTACATGTACGCGTTCGCCTGCTGATGATAAACGGCGTAGATATCCGGCCATCTGTGCGGGCGGAACGCATCCAGCGAGGCGTCGTAGAGCGATGCGGCAACTTCCGCCGCCTCGCCGTTCCCGTTCCTGTCGCTCACACGCATCGTCCAGGTCTCGTTCTCGCCCGGCAACAGTTTGTCGCGGAACGTGGCAAGCCGCACGTCCAGCATTTTGTTCGTGTACGGAACTTCAACGGGTATGACCCGCGAATATTTCCGGTTGTCGCGTATCATGCTCAGCTGCACCGCAAACCCGCCGCGATGTTCCTCGCCGACGGGACAGGAGACGGCAGTCGGGGTCGCGCCCGCCGTTATCCACCTGGTTTCGACAACCCGGTTCCTGTGTATCAGTTCGTAATAGACGTGCGCCTTTTCCATGCCTCCGGCTATCCGCAGTTCCACGTTTTCGCCCGGCTCGGCGGTTGCCTTCTCCTCCTCCGTCCACATGTTCATGTTGCAGATACGGTCATCCTCCCCGCCCGACAGACGTACGTGGCGGATGTTTTCGGCGACGGCGCCCCTGTGGTTGTCCGCCGCAAGTTTCACCCTGTAATATCCGGATTGTTTCAGCGACGACAAGTCCAGTTTCACGTTCGCCGCCGTTTCGAGCGTATACCGGGCGACCGTTTCCGCTTCCCTGAAGTTTGCCGGATTGAGTTCGTCGCCATACGCGTCGAGCGGGAACTCTTTCCGGAACTCATCTTCAGGAATCGTGTAAAAGTCCGGCCGTTCGTTCTGCCAGACGCGGTTGCGCAGGATAGTGGACGGCTGCCGGAGCGACACAATCTCCACCACCACGGATGCGGGCGTGAAATCGCCGTTCAGGTTTGTCGTTTGGACGGTGTAGCCGTCGAGTTTGCCGGGCGCCACTTTATCCGGCAGATTCGTGTTCACAAGCAGCGGATTCTTTCCCGCATACACGTTCAGCGACGCGCTGCGGGTTTCGCCGTTCAGATCCGTCACGTCGGCCGTAACCGTATAGGTATAAATCAGCCGGTCGTCCGTCACGTCGTCGGCCAGCGCGTCGAACTCCACCGAAAAGCCGCCCTCTCCGTCCGTCTGCAGGACGCCCGACGCTATCTCGCGGTCGTTGTACGCCGGCGGGAACCATCCGTAGTAATAGCGGTAGTTCATGTTTCGGACCACCCGGTAGCGAACGTCGGCGCGGTCGACCGGATACCCGGCCAGCGCTTTTGCGCTGGCCGTCACTTTCACCCGTCCGTTGAGCGCAAAATTGTCTCCGACGGGGTCGAATTTCACCTCAAACGCCGGACGCTTGTATTCTTCCACCGATATGGCAACGGAGGCATAATCGGGACATTCAATCATCATGACGCCGTTCAGCCGCCCCTGCGGAATCGTGAAACTGCCGTCCACGCTGCCGAAATCGTTCGACGTAAGCGCTTTTTCCGAAATAACCTGCCCGTTTACATCCCGGAAACGCACCGTCACGGTCTCTCCGCGGAGCAGCGTCCGCTTGCCGTCGCCATCGGGACGGAACAGGATAGCCTTGAAATATGCCGTCTGCCCGGGGCGGTAAATGGAACGGTCGGTGAACAGGAGAGCGCCGGCGCGTTCACGCTCGGCCTCATGCCGCCAGCCATAGGAGGAACTGAAGACCAGCAGTTTTTCATCCCCGCATGTCACGGTATAGTGAGACCGGCGATAGGAACCGTCGTTTTCTTTGCAGCTCGCGATGCCGTTTTTATCGCTGACGGAAGCTGTGTTGCCATCTGCGGCTATCCTGGCCCCGGGAACCAGCGCCCCGCTTTCGCGGTCGGTGACTACAATGGTTCGGATGTTATCAAGCGTGCGGTCGTAAGCCATCAGCGACGATGTCTGTATGAGAACGGAAGTCCACACGCCGGCCGACGCCGTCGGCTGCTCCGTGTCGGCAAACACGACGAGGTGAAATCCCTTTTCCAGCGGGTCTATCCCAATTTCCGTCGTATAGTATTGAAAATCCGCCGGCGCGGACAATTCGCTCCGTTTCCGCACAGGTTTTCCTTTCAGCGACGACAGGAAACCGGCGGCGTCGTATTTCCGGTCGGTTATGCAGTTAATCGCCTCCCTTTCCGTCAGTTCATAGGTTATCTGATGCAGGGCGTCCATGTTCCTGAATTTAAGCAGCGCGAGGAAAGGCTTGCCGGGAAGCTGCGTTTCTTCCACGCACACGTCCAGTTCCTTTTTCAGGATTGTTTCCCTCAATGCTTTCACGTTGTCTTTCAGTTGACCGGGATAATCCCTTTCCATCTGTTCGCAGAGCTGAAAGGCTTTCGCGTAGCCCGGTTTGACGTCCTCCCGTTTGTCATATCTCCACGTCTTCCCCCTGTCCGAATAAAAATTGGCGAGCTGAAGCAAAACTTTCGCATTGCCGGTATATGCCGCATAGTTCCGGCTCATTTCGACCAGCGCATTTTCGTACATTTTATCATTGTCGGCATAGCGTCCCCTTTCCCGCAGGAAAGCCATGCGGCGCAGGTCGGCATCGATAAGCGCAGTCATGCCGTCATTTGCTTTCCCGTCCGGCGCGCCATAGCCCGATTTCTCAATATGAAAACGCAGCAGTTCCTGATATATTTTCAGCGACAGATAGCCGGGCGAAAGCGAATCCGCCGTTTGGATGTCCAGCCCGGCAAACGTCCGCGCATCGGCGAAGCAGGCGGGGTCGTTGACGACAAAAACCTGCTGCGGCAGATTATGCACATTGAAAGTGGAAGAAAAATAAGCCAGCGCCCGCCGTGCCAGCAGGTCATATAACGTGGGCTGACAGGCGGGGTCGTAGCCCTCGACCAGGATGTCGCGGTAGCTGTCGACCGGTTCGTTCTGCAGCGCCTCACGCTCCTGCAGGGAGAGCAGGTAATACCTGACGGCCTCTTCCGCCAGGCGGCGCGCATCCCAGGTTTGAACATCTTCGCCGTCGGCGGTCGCCACATTCGTGCGTCCGTGGATGGTCCATGCGTTCTCACTGTAATAATCTTCATACATCTGTGCAATCATCGAATAAACGACCGACTGCGCCGGCTGGGGCAACCGTTCCGCATTTTCTTTGAGCATCCGGAAAATCGCGTTCGCGCCTTTGTCCTGTTCTTCGGCAATCCCCATGCCGTTCATCTTGAAAATAAGGGATTTTATCAGCTGTCCGTAATTCTTTTCCGCCAGCGCCGTCCGGTAAACCGAATCGACTTTGGGGAGCAGGGACTGCGGCAATCCCTGCTGGCGGAGCTGTTCGATTTCCGCCCATTCGCTTTCATAACTGTTCATACTGTTCCCGTTTTTGTTCGCGGCCGATTTATTTCGCGACACGCAGGCGGTGACTAAAATCGCCGCGAACATTAAATATATAATTTTTTTCATACCCGACATTTTTTTTTAAAACAGTACTGCAAATATAACTGAAATTCCCGATATCGCTTCAAGAAGGGAGTCTTTTTATGTAAAAAAACTTTAAATAATCCCCATGCGGTATTTTGTTTTCGTATTTTTTTTATTTTTGCACCGAAATAAGCAATGATTGATGAATATTCGTTTTTTTAACATCCGGATGTTTTTTTACGGAAGATGTTTATTTTAAACCGGAAACAAGATTAATTTAATGAGACTTTGTACGTTACTGATATTTATTTTTTCATGTTTTGGCGTGTTCGTTTTTCCAAAGGAAACGGCTACTCCGAGACAGGGGGAGGGTGTCTACCGATTCCTGATTAACAATGGCCGCGACCCTAAAATCCACTATGACGAATTTATCGCATTAAACAAAAACAAACTCGGCCGAAACAATACATTAATTAAAGGCGTGTTGTATACGCTGCCTCCGCTGGAGATTCCGGACGGAGAATCGGTTGCAACCCCGTCAAACAGTAATGCAGACAGCGGAAAGAAGAGGAAAGAACCGCTTTTCGGAAAGAAATACGCTGAATATACCGTCAATTCCAGCCGGCTGAAAGGAGCGACCTTCTATCTGGTAAGCGGACACGGCGGGCCTGACTGCGGCGCTATCGGCATTGCCGACGGACAGGAGATACATGAAGATGAATACGCCTACGATATCATGCTTCGCCTCGCCCGCAACCTGATGATGGAGGGCGCAACCGTGCATATTATCATTCAGGACAGACAGGATGGCATCCGCGATGATACTTTCCTGAAAAACAACCAAAAAGAAACATGCATGGGTCGGGAAATACCACTGAACCAAAAAAAACGCCTCCAGCAACGCTGTGACGTGATAAACCGACTGTATAACAACACGAAAGACAAATACCGGCGCGCCATCTTCATCCACCTGGACAGCCGCAGCACCAAACAGCAGATGGATGTTTTCTTCTATCATCATGAAAAAAGCGCAGCCGGAAAACAGCTGGCCAACACCATGCGCCAGACATTCCGGGAACACTATCAGAATCATCAGCCCGGCAGAGGATTCACCGGCACCGTCAGCACGCGGGATTTGCACGTGCTGGCGAACACGCAGCCCGTCAGCCTGTTCGCCGAACTTGGGAATATCCGTAACAGTTTCGACCAGCGACGTTTCCTGCCAAGTTCCAACCGTCAGGCGCTGGCCAACTGGATATGCCGCGGCTTCATCACCGACTACAAAAATTCAAAGAAATAATATTGTGTATTATCAATTATTTCGTATCTTTGCATGAATTTTTTTAGAGAGAGTTTAAAATAGATTGTCTAACGTATTAATTAACAGAGTATTAACAATTTAAAATGGAAAATTTAAAAAGCATTATTCCCGACGAAAGTTTCAACTGGGATTCTTACGAAAAAGGTGAGACCCTTGTGGAAAATAAAAACGTGGAGGAACTGACAAAAACTTACGACGAGACTTTGAATACCGTTAAGGATAAGGAAGTCGTTATGGGGACAGTAACCGCGATGAACAAACGCGAAGTAGTTGTAAATATCGGCTTTAAATCAGACGGTGTTGTGCCGATGTCCGAATTTCGTTATGACCCCGATTTGAAAGTGGGTAATCAGGTAGAGGTTTATATTGAAAATCAAGAAGATAGGAAAGGACAACTTATCCTTTCACATAAGAAGGCGCGCGCTTCACGTTCGTGGGACCGTGTAAACGAGGCGCTTGATAATGATGAAATAATCAAGGGATTCGTGAAATGCCGCACAAAAGGCGGTATGATTGTGGATGTGTTCGGTATCGAAGCGTTCCTGCCGGGTTCACAAATTGACGTGAAACCGATCCGCGACTATGATGTGTTTGTAGGCAAAACGATGGAATTTAAGATTGTGAAAATCAACCAGGATTTCAAAAATGTTGTCGTATCTCACAAGGCGCTTATCGAAGCCGAACTGGAACAGCAGAAGAAAGAGATTATCTCCAAACTCGAAAAAGGACAGGTGCTGGAGGGGACGGTCAAGAATATCACCTCTTACGGCGTTTTCGTCGACCTTGGCGGTGTGGACGGACTGATTCATATCACAGACCTTTCGTGGGGACGCGTTTCCCGCCCGGAAGAAATTGTCCAGCTTGACCAGAAAGTGAATGTGGTTATCCTTGACTTCGACGACGAAAAGAAACGTATCGCACTGGGCCTGAAACAGCTTACGCCTCATCCGTGGGATGCGCTCAATACCGACCTCAAGGTGGGCGACAAGGTGGAAGGCAAAGTGGTTGTTATGGCCGATTACGGTGCATTTGTCGAAATTGCTCCCGGCGTTGAAGGTCTTATACACGTCTCCGAGATGAGCTGGACGCAACATCTGCGCAGTGCACAGGATTTCATGAAAGTGGGCGACGAAGTGGAAGCCGTTATCCTGACGCTGGACCGCGACGAACGCAAGATGTCGCTTGGCATCAAGCAGCTGAAACCGGATCCGTGGGGAAATATCGAAGAACGCTTCCCGGTTGGCTCCCAACATAAGGCTAAGGTTTGTAACTTCACGAACTTCGGCGTGTTTGTCGAAATAGAAGAAGGAGTGGACGGGCTGATTCACATTTCCGACCTTTCCTGGACGAAAAAAATCAAGCATCCGAGCGAATTTACTTCCATCGGCGCCGAAATAGACGTACAGGTACTTGATATCGACAAGGAAAACCGCCGTCTGAGCCTCGGCCACAAACAGCTCGAAGAAAACCCGTGGGACGTATTCGAGGGAGTATTTACCGTAGGCTCCATACACGACGGCACAATCATCGAAATGATGGATAAAGGCGCTGTCATCTCGCTGCCTTACGGCGTCGAAGGATTTGCCACGCCGAAACATCTTGTCAAGGAAGACGGTTCACAGGCCAGGATTGATGAAAAACTTCAATTCAAAGTAATCGAATTTAACAAGGAGGCAAGGCGTATCATTCTTTCTCACAGCCGCATTTTCGAAGATGAACAGAAAGCGACAAGGAAAGAAGAAAACAAGGCAAAAGGCGCCAAGAAAGAATCTGTTGCAATTCCTGCCGTAGAGAAAACGACCCTTGGCGATATTGAAGAACTTGCCGCATTGAAGGAAAAGATGGACGGAGAGGGTCAATAAGCCGATAGTCTTAAGATTTTTCATAGTTTGAAAGCGTCATGCCCCAAGCCGGGTGTGGCGCTTTCTTTTTTCGGACGCGACACTTTTTTTCTATCAAACAAGCGATAAAAATGTGATATTTCATTTTTATCCTGTATATTTGCGCATGTCTTTAAAATGATAAATATGAAAGAGAAAATTAATTATTCGGACATCTTCGGAGCCGCATGGAAGGGATTGAAATCCCAGTTTTGGCTTTTAACGGGATTGTTAATCGGTTTTACGATTATTTACTCGCTTCTGTTCATATTCGCAATGCCGGAAAAAGGTGAATTTTTCGGCATAAGCGATATAATCGTATTTGTTTTATGCTTTTTTCTGCTTTGCCTTTTCCAGCTTGGATATCTTAAAAACTGTTTTCAGACGCTGGACGGCGAGGAACCGCAGTTCTCGTCGTACGGACAGGTTTCCCGCAAACTGATAAGTTTTATTGCGGCCAGCTTCCTGTTCGCGGTAATCACCTCCATCGGATTTGCACTGCTTGTCATCCCGGGTATATACCTCACATTAAGGCTGCAATTCTTTATTGCATCCATGGTTGACGAGGATACCGGCATCATCGGGTCGTTGAAACGGAGTTGGGAAATAACCAGAGGGCAGACGCTGAGGCTATTCGTCGTAATGCTCATCATGGCGCTGATAAGTTTTGCCGGACAGATTGCCCTGTTTGTGGGAATATTTGCTGCCATACCGCTGAACGTGCTGATGTATGGCGTTGTGTTCCGCCGACTGACAACCCCGGCCGCGTGATTTATTTGAAGGGAACATCGAGCGATTATTCGAT
>JAIRYY010000052.1 GCA_031267485.1 Tannerella sp. | reverse complement strand
CATATCCTTGTATTCCCGCCTTGTAAATACGTCTATCCAATGCATTACCGTACAAGTTATAAAGTAAAGCCCTTCCTGATTGTATATTTTGTATCTTTTACTCATATCGTTTGTTGTTTGAGGTACGGCACGGGCTGCAAGCCCGCGCCAGCGGGACTGCCGGGTGTTGATTTCCCGTCATCATGATGTTTATTGTTGCGTCGTGTAGGGGCGAAAAAATTTTAGCCCACATGGTAATGGGCGGCGACGTATGTAGGGGCGAATAATTATTCGCCCCTACGGTGGCATCATTGGCAACCAATTCAACGATACCGTGTATGTGGTTGGGCATAACAATGTGTTCGTGTAAAATCGCGTCGGGAAAATGTTGCGGGATTTCCAACAGGCATTGTAATGCAATTCGTCCCGCATCGTTCAAAATCATTTCTTCGTCCGAAACATTCCCGAACAGACATTCCCGGTTTTGTACGCATATGTAAGGGCGGGTTTCAAACCCGCCCTTACATACCTGCGCCTTGCAGGCGGATGGAACGGCGGTGATGTATTTCGGGATGGTTGGGCATTTTCGGATTTATTTATGTTTATTCTATCTTCAGGCTATGAAAGATACTGTCCCATTCGTTGCTGAGGGTTTCGATGGATGGCAGTAAAAAGTCTGCGCCGGCGTTGGTCAGTATGGAATCGGGTAGGGGGCCGGTGTTCACAACGACGGTGAACAGTCCGGCGGCGCGGGCTGCTTCCACGCCCAGCGGAGCGTTTTCGATGACGATGGCTTCATCGGCGGTCAGGCCGCCTTTTTCAAGCGCGGTAAGGTACGGTTCGGGATTGGGTTTGCCCCGTTTCACATCGAAAGATGTCACCATTCTTTCGCGCGCGAAGATGCCGGGGAAATCGCTGTTCAGACTGTCCAGCAGGGTCGGTTGTCCGGAGCCGGTCACAAGCATGGCGAACAGTCCGTTTCCCGTCACTTTCCGCAGCAGTTCCGCGCTTCCTTTCATAGGCATGACGGGAGGACATGCGTCGAACGCTACCGTCTTCTCCCGGTACATCTTTTTCCGCTCTTCCGCGCCGATAATCTTGCCTTCCCGTCTTGAGATGATATCTATCGTGTCGTCGCCCGTGCGTCCCTCGTGCATATAGGCTTCCTCTTTCGTCATGCTGAAGCCGTGCGACCGCATTACCTGCTCCCACGACGACGCATGGTTGGGCATCGAATCGTACAATACGCCGTCCATGTCGAAAAGTACGGCTTTAAGTGAAAATTTACGGAAACCTTTTTCTCTGAGATATTTTTGTGCTGCCGGATTTATCTTGTCCATTTATTTGTTTTTTTTTACAGTTACAGATACGAAATCAGTTTATCCATGAATCTTTTCACCTCCTCCGCGTCTTCGGCGGCCGGGCTCCATGGCGCCATGTTTTCCGGCGACAACGGGACGAATGGCCCCTGTTTAACCTCGTATACGACGCTTCCCGACTTCAGAATGACGAGCGTGTGCCATACACCGGGCGGTATTTCACCTCCATACGTGCCGTTGGACGGGTCCAGTATTACCTTTTCCGCAACATGGCCGCCGTCGTCAAACAAAAACAGGGCAGCCTTTCCGCGTAACAGCAGAAAGATTTCGTTTTTATCCGGGTTTTTATGCCGGTGCGGACGCAGGTATGTTCCGGGTTCCATTGCGTTTATAAGCCTGTTGAGCGGGTCGTCGAGCGCTTCGTGAAAATTGTAATTCATCCTTAAACGCGGTGACTGTTTCGCCCGCGCCGTCGTCCCGTCCAGTAATTTTTCGTCGATAAGTTTCATGTTTTCTATCGGTTGATAAACCTTTCAATTGGGTTTGTATCCTGACTGTCTCAACAAATCCGGGGCATCACTGTTATTCAGCAGGTCTTCGCAGGATGATTTCGTACGTTTCATGTATTTTTCCACGATTCGGTATCCGATGAAATATCCGGGTTCGCCGGGCGCATCTTCGGAGATGAACGTGGCGGGAGACGGCTGAAAATATTTTGAAGTGGTCACAATCTCCGGCGTATACAGGTGCTTGCGTTCTATAATTGCAGTCCACAGCGCCGCTTCGTATTCCAGATACCAGTCATATTCCTCGCCGGTTAACGACATGATGTTCCGGTATTCAAAATCTTTCCCCAGTTGCGTCAGTACGTAAATGATTTTCCCCTCGTATATCATCCTGTCGAGTAACACGTTGTCTTTGCCCCGATACGGATATTCGGATTTCAGCCATGCTTTCAGGCAGTCTTTCGCCACGCGTCCTGGAATCATGCTTTTCCGTTGCCAGGCGTAAAAGAAATCTTCGTACAGCGGATAGTTGGCGCCTAAATACTTGTCAATCGAACAGGACAGCAGACTGTCTGCCACAATTACATTTTGCTGCAGGCCCGACACATGCAGGTACACAGCCGGAATCTGCATGGAGGGGAATAATTTCCGCATCTGCCCGAAGCCACGGGAAAGTTCTTCCGTTATTCCGGCCATCTCCGGCGAATCCGGTGAATAGTATTCGATCGCATCTTTATACAGTGAATGAAGCGCAGGCTCGGAATAATAATTTATCAGCCTGTCGAAAAAAGCGGCAGAATCGGGGTTGTTCCCGTGAAACAGCGCATTGCCGAGCACGTCCGTCATCCGGGGATACGCGCTTTTTATCTGCGCCAGGACAGCCGGGTCGTCCGAATCAATCCATTGCAGAAGCGCGGAATCAAAGCGGTTGATATGTATCAGGTTGCCGTCGTCCGTCATGCCGGATGATTTCCGGTGGCATCCGTAAAATGTGAGCGCCGTCAAAAAAAACAATAATCCCGTAACCCTGAATCTCATACACCCTTTCCTTTGTCCGCTGCGGTTTTAATCGACAAAAGACAGGTATATATTCGTTTTATCCCGGTCATAGGTGACCTTGCTGGCGTCGAGCGGATAAACCATATCCGATGTCTGAGGAGGTTCATTACTCTTCGGCGTCGGAGCGCTCGGGTTTCTCAGCGGGCTTTTCATGCCGATATAGAGAGTGAGAGGCTCTTTGTTCCCGTTACAGACCAGTTTGTTCAGTTTTCCGTTGTACCGGATTTCGAGTTCTTCCAGTTCGTTGTTGCTGCAATCGAGACTTTCCAGATTTGCGAACTTTTCAATGCCGTCCAGTTTTTCAATGTTCATGCCCGAACAGTTAATTGCCGTTATCGCTTTGGCTTCCAGCAGAGAGATGTTTCCATCTCCGTTTTTGTCAAAGTTCTCCAGCAGGTAGGATTTAAAATTGGCATCGGGTATTTCAATCATCACCTTGCCGTCTTTGTCGGCACAGCCGGAGAACAGAATCATCATCGAACATACGCTTAACGATAAAATAATTTTCTTCATAGCTCAATCAATATTTAAAAATTTGTGCAAATGTACATGATTGTCCGAACATATCCAAATCATTGTTTTTTTTTGAGGGCGCTGCCGAATATCCTGCCGGGGCGGAGAGGCGGACTAATCAATGTATGTTTCCAGTATTTCGCAGTTCGGTCCGGGGTCTATCGTCACGTGTTCCGTGTCGGCGGGGAACAGGATGGTCTGTCCGCGGCGCACGTGCAACTCATTGTTTTTGCTGTCCCGGACGACGGCTTCGCCTTTTATGCAGATATGCACGACAAAGGAATCAAGCGAAGCGTAATCGCGCCGCACCGGCCTGTTTATTTTCAGGAGACCGGTCGTGAAATATTGGCACCGGACGAGTTCGACGGCTTCATTTTCGCAGGGCGTATACGGCGTCCTGTAATCGGGGAGGAGCGTATAGTCGATTGCATCTTTTGCCAGTTGGGTATGCAGTTCGCGTTTGTTGCCGTCGGCGTCTTTCCGGTTGTAATCGTATATGCGGTAAGTGATGTTGCTGGTCTGCTGTATTTCTGCTATGAAACAGCCCGAGCCGATGGCGTGCACGCGTCCGGCAGGCAGGAAGAAGACGTCCCCCGTTTTCACTTCGTAACATCGGAGCGCCTCCATGATACGGTTGCTCTCCACAAGGCGCACGTATCCGTCCGCATCAATCTGTCGGGAAAAGCCGCTGTACAGCACGGCGTCCGGCGCGGCATCCACGACATACCACATCTCCGTTTTTCCGGGTGAATGATGACGTTTGCCGGCAAGTTCATCGTCGGGATGAACCTGTATGGACAGATTCTCACGCGCGTCAATGAATTTCACCAGCAGCGGGAATGTGTTCCCCGATTGCCGGACAACTTTTTCGCCAAGCAGTTGCGCTCCGTACTCTTCCGTCAGCTCGCCGATTGTTTTTCCTTCCAGACGGCCGTTTGCGACAATGGATAAATTTCCGTCGACATGCGAAAGTTCCCAGCTTTCGCCTATTCTTTCCGGACGGGAAGGGAGGCCCTTATATGGCAGAATATCTGTTCCTCCCCATATTATTTCCTTGAAAATGGGTTTAAATGTGAATGGGTAAAGCATGGGTAATAGTGATTAGTGATTAGTGATTAATGATTAATGATTAATGATTAGTGATTAGTGATTAGTGATTAATGATTAGTGATTAGTGATTAGTGATAGTGATTAGTGATTAGTGATTAGTGATTAGTGATTAGTGATTAATGATCAAACCGGCCCTCCATCCATTGCGGGCGGCGTTCCCCGCTACGTCATTGCGAGCGGAGCGAAGCAATCCAGGCACAGGCGTAATCTGAATTGCGGCGTTCCCCGCAACGACGGAGGAATAGGCCCTTTGCACGGCTGTGGTTCCTTTACTGATATAATATGGAGTATTCATGTTAGTGATTAATCTTTTTTAATACAATGGCGGAGCGTGCCGGGATGTAAAGTTTTAACCATCCTTTGTTTTCACACTCATAAAGTTTGTCGTGCAGGGTGAAATGTTCAATCGAATCATCATTCAGGCCATTGCCTCCGAATCGTCTGTCGTCGGTGTTTAGCGCCACCCTGTATTTCCCTTCGGGAACAAGAAAGCCGTAGTCGGCAAACGATTTCACGGGATTAAAATTGAAAACGAACACCAGGCAATCCCTCATGTATGCAAGAATCTGATCTTTGTCGCTGTCCCATACTTTCTGCAGGGCTGTCGCCTGAAAATTTTCCACGCCGCATATCAGTTCGAGCATTTCACGGTCAAAATCGCCCAGGAAATGATATTTCAGCGTCGAATCGTCAACGAGATTCCACTGCCGGCGGGCGTACTTGTACGACCATCCGTTTCCGTCGCGCGGGAAATCAATCCATTCGGGATGCCCGAACTCATTGCCCATGAAATTCAGATAGCCTCCGTTTATGGTCGAGGCGGTAACGAGACGTATCATCTTGTGCAGCGCCATTCCCCGTTCTACCTTGAAGTTATGGTCGTCCACCCGCATGTGCCAGTACATTTCCGCATCCATCAGCCAGAAAACGATGGTCTTGTCGCCGACCAGCGCCTGATCGTGACTTTCGGCATAGCTGACCGTTTTTTCCTCCCTGCGGCGGTTGGTCGTCTCCCACCAGATGGTCGACGGAGACCAGTCTTCATCCTTTTTCTCCTTCAGCGTTTTTATCCAGAAATCGGGGATGTTCATCGCCATGCGGTAATCGAAGCCGTAACCTCCGTCTTCGTATTTCGACGCAAGTCCGGGCATTCCGCTCACTTCCTCCGCGATTGTGATGGCTTTCGGGTTGACTTCGTGTATCAGTTTGTTGGCCAGCGTGAGGTATGCCATTGCGTCGCCGTCCTGATGGCCGTTGTAATAATCCCCGTAGTTCGTGAAATCTTCTCCCAGTCCGTGGCTGTAATACAGCATGGATGTCACGCCGTCGAAACGGAACCCGTCGAAACGGTACTCCTCCAGCCAGAACCGGCAGTTTGACAGCAGGAAATGCACCACTTCGTTTTTCCCGTAGTCGAAACAGAGCGAATCCCACGTGGGATGTTCGCGGCGTGCGCCGGCATGAAAATACTGATAGCCCGAGCCGTCGAAACGTCCCAGCCCCTCCACTTCGTTTTTCACGGCATGGCTGTGCACGATGTCCATAATCACGGCGACACCCAGGCTGTGCGCGTCGTCAATAAGGTGTTTCAATCCGTCGGGGGTTCCGAAGCGCGAGGATGCGGCAAAAAAACTGCTCACATGATAGCCGAAAGAGCCGTAATAGGGATGTTCCTGTATCGCCATAATCTGAATGGCGTTATATCCGTCTTTCGCGATTCGCGGAAGGACGGTCCGGCGAAATTCTTCGTAAGAGCCTGTTTTTTCCTCCTGCGAAGCCATGCCGATATGACATTCGTAAATCAAAAGAGGCGATGTCGCGGGGGTGAAATTTTCAATTTTAAACTGATACGGATTATCGGGCATCCACACCTGGGCGGTGAATATTTTCGTCTGTTCGTCCTGCACCACGCGCCGGCACCATGCCGGTATCCGTTCTCCGCAGCCGCCGTTCCATTCGACTAACAGTTTATACAAGTCCCCGTGGTGGATGGAATCTTCCGGCAGGTAAATTTCCCAGTTCCCGTTCTCCGTTTTTTTCAGCCGGAAGTTTTCGTTTTTTTCCCAGTTGTTGAACGTGCCGGTCATGTAAATTGCAGTCGCATTGGGCGCCCATTCCCGGAAAGACCAGCCGTCTTTTTGGCGATGTAATCCGAAGTACAGGTAACCCGAAGAAAATTCAGGCAGGGACAGGACGCCGTCCCGGGTGATTTTTCGTTCTTTCCCGGCGACGAACCTGTGGCGTCCTTCTATCGCATCGCCATACGGTTTCAGCCACGAATCATCTTCTATTAATTTAAGCGTTTTTCCGCCCATTACATTCAAATTTAATCAATACGCTAATTTTCAGTGGACAAAATTACCTTTATATTTTAATATTGCAACGTTTTAAGTGAATTATCTTTATAAAAAAACATAAAAGTTTTCAACATTCCTGTTTTTCTGCCTATCTTTGTTTGCAAATCAGTACATTACATTAAGAGGTTATGAAGAAAGAGATAAAAAAGTTGAGTTTTTACGTAATAATGGTCATTGTTTTCGGGTCGTTAATGTATCTGATTGCACAGAAGGGGTCTACTCAACACTCTTACACGGAGGAAACTGTTGCGCATGCGGCAGAGCATGGCCTGACTGACGGCTTCCGGCTGTTTTCGCATCTGACGCTCGAGCATATCCGTTCGTCAATCGGGCTTTTACTGCTGCAAATCATCATCATACTGGCGACGTGCCGCATCGTCGGGCTGTTATTTAAAAAGATAGGTCAGCCGTCCGTTATCGGCGAGATTCTGGCGGGAATCATACTGGGGCCGTCCGTTCTGGGCTATCTGTTTCCTCAGATATCCTCCTTTGTTTTCCCCGAAGGCTCGCTTTCCAACATAACGATACTGAGCCAGTTCGGTCTGATTCTGTTCATGTTCACCATTGGCATGGAGCTGGATTTGAGCGTCGTGCGCAAACGTTTTCAGGATACGATACTCATCAGCCATGCGAGCGCGATTGTTCCCTTTTTCCTCGGCATGCTGATTGCGTATTATATTTACGACGATTATGCGCCGGCGGGGACTGCGTTTATTCCGTTTGCGCTTTTTATCGGTATCGCGCTGAGCATAACCGCGTTTCCCGTTCTGGCACGAATCATTCAGGAACGGGGACTGACGAAAACGCATCTTGGGAGCATATCGCTGGCAAGCGCGGCGAACGGCGACCTGACGGCATGGTGCATGCTTGCCGCCGTTGTGGCTTATGCGCAGGCGGGAACGATGAACAGCGCGGTTTTCAACGTGCTGTTTTCCCTGATTTATACGGCGGTCATGCTGCTCGTGATACGTCCGTTCCTGCGTATTATCGGCGACCTGTACCATAATAAGGAGGTGGTGGACAAATCGCTGGTTGCGTTTATATTTTTCATCCTGCTGGCATCCTCGTACGTTACTGAGATTCTGGGCCTGCATGCACTGTTCGGCGCTTTTCTGGCCGGAATCATCATGCCCGAAAACCTGAAGTTCCGCAAGATAATGAATGAAAAGGTGGAGGATATTTCGCTGGCTCTGTTTCTGCCCCTGTTTTTCGTTTATACGGGGCTGCGGACGGAGATTGGACTTATCAGCGGCGGGGATATGTGGCTGCTGTGCGGCCTGTTTATCCTCGCGGCCGTTGCCGGCAAAGTCGGCGGGACAATGATTGCGGCGCGAATCTCGAACGAGAACTGGAAAAACAGCCTCTATATGGGCGCGCTGATGAATACCCGCGGACTGATGGAACTGGTCGTCCTCTCCATCGGCCTCGAAATGAACATACTGCCTCCGGCCGTCTTTGTCATGCTGGTGCTGATGACCCTCGTCACAACGTTCATGACGAGTCCGCTGATATCCTTTATAAACCTCTGTTTCCGCGCATCCGAACGCATCCGGTTCAACCGTGCGGAGCGGCTCAAGACGGATACGTTCAAGGTGCTGCTGTCGTTCGGGCGGGCAAGCAACGGTCAGGTAATGCTTGACCTCGCGCACCAGATGTTTTCGAAAAAGCCGGAGAAACTCGAAGTTACCGCTCTTCATCTCACGGTGGGGGCGGATATCAATCCGCTGCGGACGGACACGTTCGAGAAAGTCAGCTTTGCGCCGATTCTGTACGAGGCAAACAAGCTGAACATGCTGATAAAGACACGGTATGACGTGTGCGACAGTGCGGAACAGCATATCTGTTCCATCGTCAATACGGAGGGATTTGATTTTCTTCTCGTCGGAGCGGGCATCTCGATGAGCGACCTGTCGACGGACGTCACCGCCCGCAAGACCTGGGAAAAAGTGTTCCGCATACTTAAGCGGAAAAATTCCGAACGGTTCCTCTTTTATCCCGGCTCCCTGGTCAAGGACAAAACGAAGGCTTTCATCGAAAAAAGCAGTTGCACCACGGGAATTTTTGCCAACAGGGGTTTTATACGCGCCGAGAATATTCTGGTGATTTTCAATTCCGGGGAAGATCTGGTACTGCTCGATTATGCAGCCAATCTGCAGAAGTCGACGGGAGGATTCGTGAAACTGATGAACCGCGTCAGCCCGACATCCGGCGACAGCGAAGCGGTAACCGGCGCGCTGTCCGCCTATCTGGAAACAGCGACGGAAACGGCCATTCCGTTCGAGAAAAATCTCACCGTCGACATCCTGAAAGAAGCGGATTTAATGCTCGCAAGCTACGAGACCTGGCTGATACTTTCGGAAGAATGTCGGGAGACGCTGCAGGATATGCCGTCCACATTTATCATCCATCACAAGAAAGTTAATCCCTTTTGACGAGGCGCTCTTTCGGCTAAAAACATTCGCTCCGCCCGACCTCGCCGGCTCATCGTCTCGAGTCGCCGGCTCATCGTCTCGAGTCGATGGCTCATAATCTCGAGTCGATGGCTCATCGTCTCGAGTCGATGGCTCATAATCTCGAGTCGATGGCTCATCGTCTCGAGTCGATGGCTCATAATCTCGAGTCGATGACTCATAATCTCGAGTCGATGGCTCATAATCTCGAG
>JAIRYY010000008.1 GCA_031267485.1 Tannerella sp. | reverse complement strand
AATTTATAATTCTAAAAAATAATGAAGCCTATTCGCACCATATTCGTGCTGCTTTGCGTCATGCTGTGTTCCTGCAAGAAAAATCCCGGTTTAACCGACAGATTTCCCCATGAAATCAGTCTGTCCGAAATCGGGTACAGTATTGATCCTGAAGAACTCGCCCTGGTGGAAGGTATCCAGTGCAACGATTCGTCCCTGATCATTTTTGACTATCATTCGGGAAAAAGTTTCACGCTCCTCGATCTGGAAACGGGCCGGTATCGTGGCCGGTTCGGACAAATAGGGCAGGGGCCGGGCGAAATATCGCTGGGCTGCTACGGCATTGTGGAGCAGAACATGTTCCATATTTTCTTCCATCCGACGGGTCTGCTGGCAAAATATGACATGGATTCGCTCCGGCACAACATCGACTTCCGGCCGTCAGTCCTGACAAAATACGACATCCCGGATGCCGCCTTTTCACAGATACACCCTATCAGCGACAGCATTTTTTTAGGGGCTGGTGTCTGTCATTCGGAATATCAGTACACGCTTTTCGACAAAAGAAACAGTATACTGAACGCCGGCATCGAAATATACAACGCCCGGTATTTCAACTTCAATACTCCGAACAAATTCCTGTCCAACCAGGGACGCCTGCGAAAGCATCCCGGCAGTAACCGCTTTGTCTATACCCTCAACTATTCGGCCAACATTGATTTTTTCGAAGTGACTGACGGCAACCGGATAGAGGCAATCAATCTTTTGCGGCAGGGAAACCCCCGGTACAACCCCGTTCAAAATGGAAAAATGTCTATGGTCGTTCCGGATCTGAACTCCAGTTTCGGATATATCGACGTTTCCGTTTCGACGGATTATGTATACGCCCTGTACACGGACAGGAAAGTCACGGAACCATGCAGTTCCGACATTGTACTCATATATGACTGGCAAGGCAATCCCGTCAAAAAATACAGACTGAACCGGGAAGCCTATTACATTACGACAAACGAAAAATTAAACCGACTCTTTGCCGCCGTCAAAAACGAAGACGGCGGTTGGGATATAACCTCTTATGAAATGAAATAATGAATTGTCTTCAATTTGAAATCCCGTCGGATTTCGGCTGTGGAAATGATTAAGCGGCCAACAAAAAATCAGTTTATCAATAATTTAAATTTTAAAACAATGAAAAAGATTTTATTTACAATTTTTGCGGTAGCTGTCATCGCGGTGGCGGCAGGTTTGAATGTGATGCAGAGCAGAAGCGAAGCTGTTTTGTCGGATGTGGCGCTGGAGAATATTGAGGCGCTGGCGCAGAGTGAAGGCGGTGCAGGTCCTTTATGCATTAACAATTCATGGAGTATATGTGTAATTTTTTACAGTCCCTATGAAGTCATATATGGATATAAACCGTAACCCATATTAAACATTTTTATATATTAAGCGTCCAAAAAGTTTTATTCTTTCTCATCATGATATTGAATAAAATCTTTTTGGATCGCTTTTAATTTTAAAACAAACAAATATTCGAAACATGAACAAATCAGTATTGCTCCCCGTTTTGGGCCTGGTCATTTTGAGCAGTTGCCGGTCGCCGGAAAAAAAGACATCCGTCATTTCGCTGACTCATACCGTCTGCGACATGAACGGCCTGATGATCGGCTCCGGCGGATACATGGTTGCCACGGAGGACAGCCATATTGTCGGGATTGACCACAGGGAAGATTTCTTTTTCTACTGCCAGGACACAAACCGTCCGGCAGCACCGTACCGTTTCGGGAAGAAGGGTCAGGGACCGGATGAGTTCGTACACCCCTTCTCGCTGCAGTATATCAGCGACAGCCTGATCACAACCTACGACATGTCGTCGCGGCAATTCAGCGAAATCACACTGAATCCCCGTTCGCCGCGCCTGAAGGTCAGTACGCTTCCGTTCACTGCCGACATGAATTTCAGGATACTGAAAACCCGCCACGGCCGACATGTCGGACTTGGCATCTACCGCGAAGGCATGTTTCAGCTCTACGATTCGCAGGGAAACAAAGTCGGCTACTTTTTCGAATATCCATATCGGGATGCGAACGAGAAGAATATCTCCAATCCCGTGCGGGCCATGGCCTACCAGGGAAAAATCAGCGCCAACCCCTCCGCGACACGCTTTGCGTATGCGGCGGCCTGTGCAGACATCATCCATTTCTACGACATCGCGGAGGATGACATCCGGCTGATAAAAAAGATCGAGACACGTTTTTGTGAATACGTCCCGGACGAATACGACGGCGGGACAGGCGCCGGAATCACCCCGACCAACAGGAACGGTTACGTGGATCTGTATGCCACGGATAATTGCGTGTATGCTCTCTATTCGGGAAAAACATTTCGTGAAGACCGGGAAAAGGCGCTCGAAAGCACCCTGTTAAGGATATACGACTGGTCGGGCGAACTGTTGACGGAAGCGACGCTGGATGTGCCCTGCAAATTCATGTGCGTCTCGCCGGACGACGAAACGATGTGGGCCATCGCCGAAATACCGGAACCGGCCATCGTACGGTTTGATCTTTCACACAAAAAACAATAACTTTATGATTTGAAAACAACAATCAGTATTAATTTTTAAAAATAACAATTATGGCATTAGACAATTTGATTTCAGTAAGTTTTACCGACGACGAGTTGAAGCGGATGGATGAAGCGCTGTCGGTGATCGAGGGTATTTTGAACGGCAAGGCTGTCAATCTGACGCCGAAGCAGCGGTTGCAGTACGGGCGTGTAGCCTACGACATGGAAGTATGGGTGGACAGGGTGAACGACTGCATGCGCCAGGCGCCGCATCTGCTTCCGTCGTTTATCGACCGGACGGAACACGAATCCGATCTGGCGGCACATCGCGCACTGAATCCGCGTATCGAACGGCTGAACACCCTGCTGCATGCCGCACAGGACACCAACCTGCTGCTGGGCAGTGACATCTATCAGAACTCGCTGGTATTTTACCGTTCCGTGCGCGAGGCGGCCAAAACGAATGCGACCGGCGCATCGACGATTTATGCCGACCTCAAGCGGCAGTTCACGGGTGGCCGCAAAAAGGCGGATGCAGGAAGC
>JAIRYY010000328.1 GCA_031267485.1 Tannerella sp. | reverse complement strand
CGGAGCCATTCCGACACGTGTCGGAGCCATTCCGTCTCGAGTCGGAGCCATTCCGTCTCGAGTCGGAGACATTCCGTCTCGAGACGGAGCCATTCCGTCTCGAGTCGGAGTCATTCCGTCTCGAGTCGGAGCCATTCCGTCTCGAGGCGGAGTCATTCCGTCTCGAGGCGGAGTCGTTCCGTCTCGAGTCGGAGTCGTTCCGACACGGGACGGAGAAGGATATTTTGGGATGATTATTCTACCTGCAGGACGAGGCCTTTGAGGTATTCGCCTTCGGGGTGGTAGATGTTGACCGGATGGTCGGCGGGCTGGGTCAGCTGGTGCAGGATGCGGACGCGGCGACCGGTTTGTGCGGCGGCGCTGAAGACGGCGAGGCGAAAATCTGTCCGGCTGACAATCTGAGAGCACGAAAAGGTGAAGATGATGCCTCCCGGTTTTATCTTTTTTAAGGCCGTCATGTTCAGTTTGCGGTAGCCCTGCAGGGCGTTGCGGAGGGCGTCTTTGTGTTTGGCGAAAGCGGGCGGGTCGAGGATTATCAGGTCGTAGCGGCCGTCGATGTTTTCCATGAACCTGAATGCGTCTTGGGCAAAGGCTTCGTGGCGGCTGTCGCCCGGAAAATTCATCGCCGCGTTTTCGCTGGTCAGGGAGATGGCTTTTGCCGAGCTGTCGACCGAATGGACGAGCGAGGCGCCGCCGCGCAGGGCGTAGACGGAGAATCCGCCGGTGTAGCAGAACATGTTCAGGACGGCGCGGTCGCGGGCGTAGCGCTCCAGCAGCGCGCGGTTGTCGCGCTGGTCGATGAAGAAGCCCGTTTTCTGGCCTTTCATCCAGTCTATCCGGAAGGTGAGTCCGTTCTCGACGGCCACGGCCACGCGCGCATCGCCGCCGTCTTCGCCGAAAAGAAATTCGTTCCCGCCGGCCATCCCTGTGCGCGCAGGCAAGGCGCCCTCGGGCTTGCAGTAGATGCGCGCGAGGCTGTCGCGCAGCGTCTCGCGCAGGGCTGCGGCTATGTTTCTGCGGTCGCGGTGCATGCCTGCCGAGTGGGGTTGAATGACGGCCGTCTGCGCGTAGATGTCAACGACGAGTCCGGGCAGGTTGTCGCCTTCGCCGTGAACGAGCCGGTAGACGCTGCCGGCGTCCTGTCCGGCGAGGCCGAGCGACCGGCGCAGTTCGTAGGCCCGGCCTATCCTTTCGTTCCAGAACGCGGGGCCTGTCTCGACGGGTTCGAACGAGAGGATGCGCACCATGATGGTCGCCGACTGGTAATGACCGGCGCCGAGGAAGCGGCGGTCGGAACTGTATACTTCCACGACGTCCCCTTCGTCCGGCGTTCCCTCGACGGTGGCGACGGCGCCGGAAAAAACCCAGGGATGAAAGCGCAGGAGCGATTCTTCCTTTCCGGGTTTGAGGTAGAGCCGGCAGGTTTTCATCTTGAACATTCCAGAAATTGATAGATGCGGAGGCATGCCCACGCGTCGAGGGCGGCATAGCGCTGCTGCGCCCCGGAGAGGACGTCGGCCTCCCAGTTCGTCAGGCGCTCGCGTTTGGAGATTTTCTTCCCGAACAGGATGGCGTAAATTTTCCGAAGGCTCATTTCGCGGATGCCGAACTGCGTCACATACGTCTGCAGGTCGATAAAACTGTCGGAAGATACGTCGGTCAGGGCGCGCAGATTGTGGAAATCATCGCGCAGGGAGAGGCCTATTTTCCTGACGTTTGCATTTTCGAGAAATGATTTGAGCTGAGGCGGGATTTTCCTGAACCGGTTAAGCCGCACGAGGAAACATGCCTCGTCTGCCGAGAGCTGCATCAGCGACATTTTATTGTGCGATTGCCGGGAGAAATTCGGCCGCGTTTCGGTATCAAACCCGATAACTTCGAGCGAGGATAAATATTCGAGCGCCTTTTCGAGCGCCGCCTGATTGTCCACAAGGATGATACGCCCGGTGAAGACTTCCCGCGGCATCTGCGAAATGGCTTCTTTTGTGATAACTTCCGTAAAATTCATTCCGCGTATTTTTCCGTTAATAACCGGTCGCCGTCCGGCAGCGGCTCCTCGCCGAATCGCACGGCATGAAGCGCCTGCAGCGCCTTCAGCAGTTTTTGTCCCCAGTACATCCGGAAGTTCTCCCGGCAGGCATGCAGCGCCTGTTCCATCACCTCCTCGTTTTCCCGGCGAAACAGCGCCGCAAAATCGCCCAGATCCTGATATACGTCGGCCAGGTTTTCCGATATCGTGGAAGCGACCGGCGTATCGCTGTAATTCATATCGGGGTGGAACGTATCCAGGAACGTGTCGTATTCGCCAAGCAGCGCGGCCGTCCGGCAGCGTATCGCCTCGTAGGTGTTTTCGGTAATGAAATGTCCGGCGTCATTCCCGTCTTCCGGCTCGCCGGTCTCCGGCAGCAAAGCGGCCTTGAGATAGAGCAGGGGCAGTATTTTCACCGCTTTGTCCGTAAAGTCATGCGGCGTATGCCCGGAAGCCGCCTCCATCAGCACGCAAAATTCGAGCGCGACGGTGACGAACTCCAGCGTGTTTTTATCGTATATTGCCTTGTTATCTGCCATGCATCTGTTTATTAGCCTGTCCCCCCCGGTTCAATCGTCCGTCACCTTTTCCTGGTAACTTTCCGCCGTAACCGAATTGTCAATCTTCAGGATAAGTCCCTGAAGCACTTTCCCCGGCCCGAGTTCCACAAAATGGTCTGCGCCGTCGGCAACCATGTTCCTCACCGTCTGCGTCCATCTGACCGGAGCGGTGAGCTGGGCGATAAGATTTTCCTTGATTTCCTTTGAATCGGTAGACGGCAGCGCCGTATAATTCTGATAGACGGGACAGACCGGTTTCCTGACGACCGTCGATTCTATCGCTTCGGCCAGTTCGGCGCGTGCAGGCTCCATCAGCGGAGAGTGGAAAGCGCCTCCTACTTTCAGTTTCAAAGCGCGTTTTGCACCCGCTTCGGTCAATATCCTGCACGCCCTGTCAATACCCGCTTCGGTGCCTGATACGGCAATCTGCCCCGGACAGTTATAATTCGCGCAAACGACGATTTCATCCCCAATCTCTTCGCATACATTTTCCACCGTCCCGTCGGGAAGGCCAATAATGACGGCCATAGTGGAGGGCTGCAGCTCACACGCTTTCTGCATCGCATGGGCGCGTTTGGAAACGAGCCTCAGCCCGTCTTCAAACGAAATGGCATCGGCGGCCGCCAGCGCCGAAAATTCCCCCAGGGAATGTCCGGCCACCATGCCGGGAGTAAACAGCCTGCCCCATATCCTGGAAAGGATTACGGAATGTAAAAAGATTGCCGGCTGCGTCACTTTCGTCTGCTTCAACTCATCGTCCGTACCCGAAAACATGACGTCCGTGATACGAAAACCGAGAATCCCGTTAGCTTCCTCAAACAGCGCCCTCGCGCGCTCATTCCGGTCGTACATGGACTTCCCCATTCCCGCGAACTGGGCGCCCTGACCCGGATAAACAAAAACTTTCATACTTGTATCTTTTTATTATTAACAGAATGAATGAACCCGAAAAAACCGTCGGATTCATAAATTGAAGTTGCAAAATTACAGGAAAAAACTCGTTTTTCCAAGTGCGGAATAAAAATCAGGCATCTTTTCGGTCACACGTCGTTGACAATCCAGGCTTTAAATTCCGCCGCTTTGTTTTTGCTGATGTAGATGCGTTCGGGGACTTCGGTGTCGAGCGTTACGAGCAGCCTGTTGTCAAACCATATCGTGATGTTTTTTACGCTGTCGCGGGCGACGATGAACTGTTTGTTGGCGCGGATGAAATCGGAGGGGTTGAGTGTTGTTATAATTTGCTCCAGCGTTTTGGAGTAGAAATAATTTTCTCCGTTTTTCAGATAGATGCATGTGCTTTTATTCGTCGTATAGAAGCAGGAGATGTCTTTCATGCCGATAGGTATCAGCCTGTCCTTGTACGGTATCAGCACTTTGTCCTTGTACCGGTTGGACGTATTTAAACGGCTCATTTGCGTCAGGTACTGTATCACCTCCGCGTGCGTCAGTTTGCCGAACTTCGTGAAAGCCCGTTCCAGCTCTTCGGCCTTAATGGGTTTGAGCAGATAGTCGATGCTGTTCACCTTAAAGGCTTCGATAGCGTATTCGTCATACGCCGTGGTGAAGATGATGGGGATTTCCACCGTTATGTCCCGGAAGATTGCGAATGCGGAGCCGTCCGACAGATGAATATCCATCAGGATAAGGTCGGGCGACGGATTGCTTTGCAGCCAGTTTATGGTCTGGCTGATGCTCTCCGTATTTCCGGCGATTTCGATGGCGGGATTGATTTCGGCGATGATGTCCACCAGGTTCTCGTATGCAACGGTTTCGTCTTCAACGATTAATACTTTCATTCTTTCGTCTTTACGTTAAAGGTAAAAATACGGTAAATGTTTCCCCGTCGTCTTCAATCCTTATCTGCCGGTTCATCAACAGGCTGAAGCGGTGTTCAAGGTTTTTGATACCCGTCCCGTTCGTGACCGGGGGCGACAGTTTCGGATAGACCGGATTGGAGACGACAAGCTCCGTCTGCCCGTTAAGGTATATCTTAACGTCCATTTTATGCTGGCTGTCAATCATGTTATGGACGACCACATTGTCGATAAGGGGCAGGATGGACAGCACCGGCAGTTTCAGGTTCAGATGCTCCCTGTCCACGTCTATATCGAATGTCAGTTTGTTTGCGAAACGTACTTCCATCATGTAGCGGAACGCATGTACAAATTCAAGTTCATCTTCCAGCCGTACCAGTCCTTTTTTGTCGCTTTGCAGAATGTAACGGAACACATCCGACAGTTTGTTCACGTAGACAAGCGTTTTTTCATCATCTTTTTTCCGGATGAGCGCGGTAAGTCCGTTCAGCGAATTGAAAAAGAAGTGCGGATTAATCTGATTGGCCAGCGCATCGCATCGACTTTGCAGATTTTCGATTTTCAACTGTTCGATTTCCTGTTCTTTCTTGCGCTGCTCGGAATAGAGGTACGACACATGCCCGAAGAATGTACAGATAATCCAGACCACCGAAAACTGAAACAGCAGTATGCTGCCAAAGCAGTCGGCTTTTGTGCAGCACGAAACGGATACGCCCACATACAGGGAATATGCAACGGCCGAAGTCAGAAAATTGTAAAAAAAACGCTTCTTCAACAGAAAATTATCCATCTTCCACAGGTTCAGTTTAATCAATACCATGATAAGACCCGTGAAGAACAAATACCGGAATAAGAAAAACCAGATGTGGGAAGTCCGCGCCGCTCCGTCCAGAAAACTGAGATCCCAGGCAAAACAGGCTATGTTGGGATATACAATAAAAACAGCGCTAACCAGACTGATTAGCACTAATTTTAAGGCGCTATATTTATCTAACAGATTCATTCGTCAATCGTTTGCAGGTTTGGGTTTTTATTTTCCGGTGCAAATAAACGGATTATTCGTCCTGTCAAAAACCGCTTGTCGACAAAAGCGAAAAAAAGATTGATTAAAACGAAATGGCATCCTGAACCGATAAGCGCCCCCCCTGTGCGCCACATTTCAAATCCTTAATATCCGTCCGGCACAAACCAGGCAATGTAAAAGTTGTCCACCGTCTGGCTCTCCCACGTGATTCCGGTATCTTTTATTTCGGATGCAAAATTGAGTTTCAGGGTAAATGTCGAAGTCTGCGTATAGCTCGAACCCAGCCGTTCCTTTTCCATCCGGGCGACGCTTTCAAAGAAATATCCCATTTGATAGGCCTTGAAATGCAGCTGTTCCGTTGCCGTCTTCGAATCGTCGTGATCTGCTCCGGTTGCACGGATAAACACATTGTAATTGCGGTGGCCGTTTTCTTCCGTCATCATGTTTTCGCTGTCGAACGACAAATCCCAGTTAACGTCCAAATCCTTTTCGTGAGAGAGATAATGTGTGATAAACAGGTAATTTTCGGCATATCCGAACGGGGCGTCGCTGTATATGGCCTGTTTGACGGCCAGTTCGCCCGGCAGAACCGCGGATGTATCCGTAAGATAGGAGTTTGCATACTGTTTGGAGGCTTCGGCATAGCCGGTGACAGACACCGTATAATATCCGTTCAATTCTACCATCTGTTCCGAATTTTCCGGCAATCCCATGTCATACGAAATCTGAAAATAATAACAATTGCCCAGTTGCATCTTTCCCTCATTTACAAATGAATTTAATTCGGGCCCGTAAAAACTTCCGGCCAGTGTTTTCAGAACCGGCGTGGTGTAATTTCTGCCAAGCTCCAGAACGCCGACATATTCTCCCGTACTTTTATTATCTCCATTCTCCAGACAGGAAGTCAGCCCCACAAAATTAAACAGCGCGACAACTAAAAATAAACTAAATTTCTTCATTTCTTTTCTCTTATTTTAAAATTAAACATTTCACACATTGTCAGAAGCCAAGCCGTATTCCGGCCTGCAAAGATACATTAAAAGGTTTATCCGACCTAATCGTTTGTATTTTGCTTTTATTGTCAAAATAACGGGAAACGCCGGCTTCCGCGTATACGTTGATAAATTTCCACAGCGGATAATTGATGCCGGCGCGTGCGTTAAGGGACCACAGCGGCTCTTTCATGTGAAGATTCTCGACGTCCGTCGTCGCCAGGCCCTCGGATGTTACCGTCTTTTTATATTTCCCCGCCACATTGAACTCGCACATCCCTCCGGCTGACGCATACAGCTGAAAGCGCTTCCATTCCGCAATCCTGTACGAAACGGACAGGGGAACGCCCAGGAAATGGAGGTACTGCTTGAACTCCGCCAGTTCGCCCGTATTGTGATAAGCCCATTCCGAACGCAGGAGCGTATAGGTGAGACCGCTTTGCAACGACCAGCGGTCATTCAGATAATAACTGACGCCCAAACCTGCGGATATGGGCATTTTATGTTCAATTTCGCCCGTGGGGACTTCGTATGCGCGCGTTTCCACTCTGTCGTTGTATCCGGAAGCGTCCGGTTCCCGCAACTCGCCGTTCCTTAATCCCACAATATCCTTTTTATTAATCATATAGATATCCTCTTCCGGCTTGACGGCAGAAAGTGGACTCATAATAAAGTCTCCCGATGTTGTGTTTGCGCCGTAACCGCCGCCTCCCATGCCAAAACTCCAGCGGCTTCGCCCCGTTTCGGACGATGCGTCCGCGACGGGCGATTCCCGGCAGGACGTCAGGCCGGCCAGCATATTTTCAATTCCCGGTATATGGCTTTCCATACCGCCCGCATACGCAATTTCCGCGCCGGTTATTTTCATCACAATCGAATCCATTTCGTCAACCGTCAACGGTTTCAACCGGACGGACGGTTCGCTTACGCTGATTGCATCAGGCTCCGACAGCGTCTCCCGCGTATGGCGGCGCGATGCCGTCAACGAGTTATCAACGGGTTTTTCAACAGGCGCCGCCGGCGTCTTTCCGTCCGGAACAGGCGGCGTTTCGGCTGGCGGCAGTTCCTTTTCGCCTGCGCTCTCAACAGGCTCTCCTGTCATTACGTCCGCATCCTGCTCAACGGCCGCGGTAATGGCATCCGGGGCGCCGTCCCGGTTCGGATAAAAATACAGTCCCCCGGCTATCAGCAATACGGCGGCAACTGCCGCAGCATAACCGTACCGGCGGTAGGGATGGAGCCGGACAGACCTGCCGCCCGGCAATTTCCCGGATATGATATCCCAGTCGCCGGGGTTTACGTCCGCTTCAAAATCATACAGTTTCGAACGTATTATTTTTTCCCACTTTCCTTGTTCCTTTTCCATTTATGCTATCTTATAACAAACAAATCAATTATTGAGAATCATTTTCCGGAGCAGTTTGCGCGCCCGTGCATACTGCGAACGCGATGTGCTTTCGGAAATGTTCAGTATATCGCCTATCTCCTTATGAGAATATCCTTCCACTGCAAACATGTTGAATACCATGCGAAAACCGTTGGGCAATGCCCGCACATAAGCCATCAGTTCTTCGGAAGACATGTCGGAGGCCGTCTCGTCCGGTATCTCCGCACAGTTTGCATCATCCACATCGCCGGCATCCCTCAGCACATCGTGATGACGCAGGCGCTCCAGCGCACAGTTGACAAATATTTTCCGCACCCAACCGTCGAACGAGCCGTCGCCCGCATACCTGTGGAGATTGGTGAATAATTTAATGAAGCCTTCCTGCATCAAATCGCGGGCGTCTTCCGTGTCCTTAACATACCGGAGACAGACCCCCATCATTTTGCGGGAATACTTGTCATATAAAGCCTTTTGAGCTTTTCGGTCACCATCAATACAACCTTTTATCAGTTGCTGTTCATCCATTGTTTTCACGTACGTTGCTCTTATAATGATGCAACTTTTATTAAAAACGTTGCACGGGATTATTTTTTTTGCAACAAACTTACGCATTTTTTTTTATGCATAGGTGATCCGGGTCTTCATATTCGTCTATCAGTACCTGGACGGACTTATCCGGCGATAATACCGGGCTGCAAGCCCGCGCCGCTAATAATTTTTTTCTGAAACATTCGATTTGTTGATTGTCTGAATCGTTCCTTCGTTCTTCAACAGTTGTACTTTTCGGGTGGATGTCCCTTGCAGGAAGACATTGGAAAGGTTCAAAACGCCTATCAATCCCTGGTTATTGACAAATGAAATCGTTCCCTCGCTTTTGTTATTCAAGGTCGCATCGCTTATGGTGAGGCAATTTACGCTTGCGCCTTTTTCGACGAGGATATTATCCGTCGCAACAGCCTCCTCGGTGCGGTGGTAATCTCTGATTGTCAGATTTGTGACTTGCCCCGGCGAAAAGACGCGTATGTGTGGCATATTCATGCATTTCGTCGAGTTTGTGCAGAAAATTCCTTCAAGAGAGATGTCTTCAAACGTGCTGACAATCGGATTGTCGGGATGTACCTTGTGGTTCGCCAGGATTACCGCCTCATAGGGATATGTCCCGAAAATATTGGAAATCTTCACGCGTTTCACTGGTGAACCGCATGAATTGAGGCGGACTGGACGATGAGCGTCTTCGGCAAAGATGCCATCGACCTGAATGTCGGTAATCGGTCCGCGTGCAAGTTCGAGGAGTGGTATATCGTCGGCATTGAGCGCCACCAAATCGTCGTTAGTCGCCCCTTTCAGATTGACTATCCGTCCGAAATGACTGTTTCCCGCGATATGAATCCCGTCCATATTCCCACGGCGCATGTTGAAATCGAAAATAATGTTCTCAATTGTGAATTGATAGAGATTGCCGCCGAGGAAGGCGAACATTTCGGGATCTTTGAAAATCACATCTCTGACGTGCAGGTTCTTCACGTTGTCGAAGACCATCAGAACGCCAAGATAGACATCGCGGTCATACGGCTGGTCTTTGTATTTTGCGCGGTCGCTATGGAAGAGGGTTGTTTGTGTCAGGTTGTTGCCGTCCCAGATACCGCCGATGACGGTAATGTTACTGTCACCCCGGGCAGGCTCGGCGTTGGTCAGCAAGTGAGCGCCGGCTCTGTCCGCAAGCCTGATTACCGCATTTCTGTCCACTATCAGAGTTTGTCCCGAATGAATCTTCAATGTCCGGCTGATAAGGTAATTTTTCGCAGGCTTTGGCAGAAAGATCGTCGCTCCGCCGGTATCCAGCAAATCCTGAAGCCCTTTCGTGTCATCAAAAACCCCGTCGCCTCTGACATTCGGAATCATGATAGCCGAATCCGTCTTCCTTGTATCTCTGTCGATAGCCGGCCCCCGGCCATTATTTTCGGCATATTCGATGGCGGCCATAATGCGGGGCGTCTGAGAACCGTTTTCAAAGTGAGTGTCCGACATTACCGCAAACCGTGGCAGGCCGCGTCCTTCCGGCATTTTTTTTCCAACCGCCGAAACGTTCGGACTGAAAAGAAAAAGAAATGCACAGACCTGAAATAATATTATACGCTGATTCATTGCTGTTAATTTTAAGATTTTCTGCAAAAGTATATAAAATTTCTGATTTATCAAGCGGGCGAAAATAAGGGAGTGTCTCAAAAGCCCTATCCCGTCATTGCGAACGGAGTGAAGCAATCCGGAAATATCTGACAAACCGGATTGCTTCTTCGTTCCTCCTCGCAATGACGAAGAATTGAGGCTTTCGAGACGACCCCCTTGTTCCGCGCCGAATCAAACGGATTAGTTACTTCAGCGTATAGCGCTTCATGCTGATGCGGGCGCTGCCGTTGCTGTTTACACTGTTGATGTAAATGTAGGCGCGGTAGCGGCCGTCGGACGTTTCGGCCCAGAGGCCGGCCTCGTTTCGGAGGTTTAGCGCCCAGTCGGGCATGCCGGTCAGGTCTAAAGTCTCGAAATCGATGTCGTCAATGTATACGCCGTACTG
>JAIRYY010000331.1 GCA_031267485.1 Tannerella sp. | reverse complement strand
GAAAGGAATGGTTGCGCCGTCGTTCAACAGCGACAAAGTGTTCGACACCTGCTGTTCCGCTATCTGAAGTTTTCCGGCAATCAGCGCCGGGATTTGACTGTTCATATTTTTAATCGTTTGGAGAGCGCAAAAGTAAGAAAAAAAATTTATCTTTGCCCCATGAGTCAACCATTAGCAGAAAGATTACGGCCGAAGACGCTTGATGATTACATCGGACAAAAGCATCTTGTCGGCGAACATGCCGTCCTGCGCCGGATGATAGAAGCCGGACGCGTACCCTCGTTCATCCTGTGGGGGCCGCCGGGCGTGGGGAAGACGACGCTTGCCAAAATCATCGCAAACCGGCTGGAAACGCCGTTTTACACGCTCAGTGCAATCAGTTCGGGCGTGAAGGATGTGCGGGATGTCATCGAGAAAGCCAAAGGCAATCCCCTCTTCAGCAGCGCAAATTCCCCCATTCTGTTTATCGACGAGATACACCGTTTCAGCAAGTCGCAGCAGGATTCGCTGCTGAACGCCGTGGAAACGGGTACGGTCACGCTTATCGGCGCAACGACCGAAAATCCGTCGTTCGAAGTCATACGCCCGCTGCTTTCGCGATGCCAGGTATATGTCCTCCGGCCGCTCGACGGGGAGGATTTGCTGACGCTCCTGAACAAAGCGATTACGGAGGATTCCATCCTGAAAAGGAAAAAAATCGAGATTGAAGAAACGGACGCATTTATCAAATATTCGGGCGGCGACGCGCGCAAACTGCTTAATATAATCGAACTGGTAGTAGCGGCCGAAGAAGACAGCGACACGATTGTCATAACCGACAAAAAGGTGGTGGACCGGTTGCAGGAAAATCCGGCGGCTTACGATAAGGGAGGCGAAATGCATTATGACATTATCTCCGCCTTTATCAAATCCGTGCGCGGCAGCGACCCGGATGCGGCCATCTACTGGCTGGCGCGCATGGTCGAAGGCGGCGAAGACCCCGAGTTTATCGCGCGCCGCCTGCTGATATCGGCCGCCGAAGATATTGGCCTTGCCAACCCGAACGCCATGCTGCTTGCAAACGCCTGCTTCGAGGCGCTCAAGAAAATCGGCTGGCCGGAGGGGCGTATCATCCTTGCGGAAACAACCGTATACCTGGCCTGCAGCCCGAAAAGCAATTCCGCCTACATGGCCATAGAAAAGGCCTCCGCCACAGTGAACGAAACAGGCAACCTCCCCGTACCGCTCCACCTGCGGAATGCTCCGACGAAACTGATGAAAAACCTCGACTATGGAAAAAACTACAAGTACGCCCACGACTACAAAGACAATTTCGTCAAACAGGACTTCCTGCCGGACGAACTGCTGAAACATCGCTTCTGGGAGGGCCAGCACAACCCGGCGGAGGACAAGTTGATTGAGCGCATGAATCAGCTTTGGGGAGAACGGTTTAAGTGACCGTTTTGTCGGCGGGGAAAGCGACGTCCAGCTGACGGCGTATTTCGTCTAATATTTCTATGGTTATCAGTGAATTATTATGGCTATTTATGGCGGATTCCTTACGGCCGCCGCAGATGATGTCGATAAATTCGGCCACTTCGTAATAATACTCGTTTCTGAGGGTTTCGGGGCGGATGTGTTCCGTTGCACCTCCGCGGCGGACGAGGGATACGTCTCCTATGATGTTGATGCGGTCCAGCACAATCGTGCCCTGTTCGCCCTGAATCTCGGTCGGAAGCGTGGAGTCTGCGATTTTTCCGTATAGAACGGTAGCGACAGGGCCGTTCTCGTAGGTGAAAGTGACGGCGGCCTGTCCGTCGACGCCGCCCGGCAGTTTCATACCTGCGGCATGGATTGTTTTCGGACGGCCGAAAAGGACGACCATGGGGTAAATCGTATAGACGCCTATATCCATCGTCGCGCCGTTGCTGAGTTCCGGCTTGAATGTGTTGAGCACGACGCCCTCTTTCAGCTTGTCGTATCGCGACGAATACTGACAGTAACAGGAGAAATAGCGGCGTACGGCGCCTATTTCACTCAGGGCTTCGCGTACGGCGCGGAAAGCGGGCGTCAGCGTCGGTTTCATGGCCTCCATAAGTACAACGCCGTATCTGCGCGCGGCTTCCAGCATTTGCCGAACTTCCCCGACATTCGAGGCGAAAGCTTTTTCGCACAGGACATGTTTGCCGTATTGCATGCAAAGGATGCTTTGCTGTGCATGGAGCGCATTGGGAGAAGCTATGTATACCGCGTCGACAAGCGCACTCGACGCCATTTCCTCAACGGAGGTAAAGATGTGCGGTATCCCGTGCCTCGCGGCAAACGAGCGCGCCGTATCCGCCGAACGGGAACAGACGGCTGCCGCTTCAAACCGGCCGTCTTCGCGTCCGCCCTCCAGTACCCAGTCCGTAATGAAATTTGTCCCTATTATCCCAAACCGTATTTTCTTTTCCATAACTATAAATTATTAATCAATTACAAATCACGAATAGCTTTAGTTAAGACTCGCGTCGCCAAACAAATTACTCCTGTCTCAATAGCATACGGATATAGCCCTGCACGGGTTTAACCGTTTTTTCTATCAATATCTGCGTTCACAATGACGGAGAAAAAGCAGTGACCGTAGGGGGCTGTATCAAAAGCCTCGATTCCTCGTCATTGCGAGGAGGAACGACGAAGCAATCCATGTACTATCAGGTATTTATAGATTGCTTCACTTCATTCGCAATGACGGAACAGAGCTTTCGAGACATCCCCTTTGTTTTTAATGACGTGCAATAAATAACATGTAATGGTTTCTCTGTCCCGCGAGGGACAATATGTTGGTAGAAAACATCTTCTCACACCATCTCCCCCGTCCCGTATGGGACGGAATGTGGAATAAAACCGACCAATCACATTCTGTCCCCACAAGACGCGGGATTGTAGAGACGCGATTAATCGCGTCTCTATGGGTGGATTCATCTTCTACCAACATTTTGTCCTTAACGGGACAAATCGCGTACGTCAATTTGCTTATAATCATTATATATTATTTATTTCACGTTACTTAATGACGTTTACCTCCCGCA
>JAIRYY010000281.1 GCA_031267485.1 Tannerella sp. | reverse complement strand
CGGGCCGCTGACGCTTCATTTCCCGAGGAGGCCCGCAATCCTGCGTCCGGCTTCGCGCACGATCGGTTTGGGCAGCGCCCGGTAGATGGCCGGGATGCTGACGGCACAGTAGAGGATTCTCCACAGGATGTTTTCAGTGCAGTAGAAGATGAATCCGCCGCCGGTCAGGATGATGGCGGATGTGATGAGCGTGCGGGCGGAAATCCGTATTTTCATGCTTTTCCGTATCAGCGCCAGGTAACATGCGGCCATGAAGAAGTATGACGCTCCGTAACCGGCGGCGGCGCCCATGAGACCCGCATGTCTGATGAGGATGTAATAGAAGGCGAGGCTTGCGGCGGATGAGGCCAGGGTGACGTAGAGCACCTGCATCGTGTCCTTTTTCGCAAGGAAGATGGCGGAGAGGAAGGCTTGCAGCGCCAGACCCGTTTCCGCGACGCAGAGCGCGTAGAGGTAGGTGACGCTGCCGGCGTATTCCGCGTCGACGAGCAGGCCGTAAAAGGATTTCAGCGCGAACGAGAGCGCGATGACGATGCCCGTCAGGAGGAGAAGATATGCGTTGAGAACGGAGGAGTAGTACCGGTCCCGGTCCGTCGCGTTGAGCTGGAGCACCGACATTTCCTGCCATGCCTGGAAGATGATCATGGCGACGACCTCGATGACGGTCGCGAATTTGAATGCGGCCGCAAAGATGCCGTTGGCATGCAGCCCCATGCTGTACGTGATGAAGTACCGGTAGGCGTTGCCGACGATCCACAGGAACGACGATGCGACGATGAGCGGGAGGCAGTACCGCAGCAGTTCTCCGGCGACCGCCCGGTTTCCCGTCCCGAGGGAGAAGTATTTCCGTATGACGGGCTGCCGGATCTCGATGATGCAGATTACGAGGGACTGGGCGATGATGTAGGCGAGGAATATGCCTTCGATGTTCCACTTCAGGACGGCGACGAAAAGGATGCTGAACAGCGAGATGAGCAGCGCCGAGAGCATGCCGCAGGCGACGTACAGTTTCGTGTGCCCCAGCCCGCGCACGATTTGTATCTGTACTTCGTAGAATGACATCGTGAGCAGCAGCCCGAAGAGGTACGCGTAGCAGCGTATGTCGGTAAAGAGCGCGAGTATGGCCGATATGGCGGATACGGCGACGGTCGCCGCCAGCATGATGCGGTAACTTTGATTGATGACGGCCCGGCGCCGGCTCTCGTCGCTGTTGTCGATCAGAAACCGGAAAACCCCGCTGCGGAGCTGCAGGTTTATGGCCGGCATCAGGAAAAAGACGGTCGTCAGCGCGATGTCGTAATAACCCAGATCCTCCGGGGCAATGAAGAACGTGTATATGGGGAAGAGCAGGAAGGTGATGAATTTGGCGCCGACAGCGCCCGCGCCATAGATGAGGATGTCGCTGAACAGTTTTTTGTTCCGGTTCTGCCGTTCCATGCCTTATACCTTTCGTATGCCGTCTTCTTCGATCGCCAGGACGTTTTTACGGTACAGGGCGCCGACGGCCATTTTGAAACTTTTTTTGCTGCACGAGAAGCGGGCGCGGATTTCTTCCGCATCGCTTTTGTCGCCGACGGGAAGGTATCCGCCGGCACGCTCGAGCTCCGCCAGTATCTGCCGCTCGATGCCGTCCACCCTGCCGTATCCGGCCGGATACAGGCTGACGTCGATCCGGTCGTCTTCGCGGACTTGCCGGATGTACCCCCTGCACCGTTCGCCCGGCGAAAGCGTGCGGAAGATTTCGTTATGATACAGCAGCCCCCGGTGCGAATTGTTGATGATGACGTTGAACCCCAGTTCCGTCCTGTTGGCTATCATCAGCTCCACCTCCTCGTTCCGCCCGTAGCGGGGCGGGGTGTTGTCGAGAAACTTGTCGATGCGCGCGGAGGCGACGATGCGTTTGGTGATAAAGTCCAGGTAGACGTAAACCAGGTGATACTCTCCCTGTTTCATGGGCGTTTTCTGTTCGCGGAAGGGGACAAGCAGGTCTTTCATAATCCCCCAGTCGAGGAACGCCCCGGCCCGGGCGACGTCCCTCACCCTCATCCGCTGAAATTCTCCCACGATCGCGTACGGACGTTCGGTCGTGGCAATCAGCCGGTCTTCGTTGTCCCTGTAAACGAACACTTCCAGTTCGTCGCCGACGGCCGCGCCTTCCGGCACATACCGCGCCGGCAGCAAAATCTCCCGTCCTTCGCCCCCGTCCAGGTATAATCCGAAGTCTACGGCCTTGACAACCGTCAGTCTGTTATATTTTCCTGTTTCCAAAGTGATAAGTTTTTTAAACGATTTCTTCCAGTTCATACCTGTCCTTCCCGATAAAAATCAGCGAGAGGTACCGCACGTCCGTACGGCCTGCAAAGGCGTGCGAATCGCGGTATTTCCTCAGCTGAACGCGCGCCTGTTCGCGCCTTTCCCCCAGTACGTTTTCGGATGCGTCTTCGTTCCTGACGTATTTGATTTCCCAGACCCACTCGTAGGGAATGTCCGGCAGCAGATGGCTGCGGCGCATGTAAATGTCCGTATAGCCCCGGCTAACCTCCAGCTCGCTGATTGTCAGGTACAGGTTGCTTTGGAACAGCCCGTTCAGAATCATTATCTTGATGTACTTCTCATCGAAATACACCAGGTCGCGGTTCGACAGGCGGCTGAAGATGTTTTTGCTGATGTGTTCGACAAACGGCGACGGATTGCCCTCATAAGCCAGTTCCTGCAGGGCAAACCGCTGCCCGTCCATATTTATCAGCACGTCGGGATTGCCGTCGTCA
>JAIRYY010000202.1 GCA_031267485.1 Tannerella sp. | reverse complement strand
AACGGAGGCGTATCAGAAAGCGTTGAAAAGCGCTCCCGATATTGTCTTTATCGATTTGGGCGGAAACGACGCCAAAGCCGTCAACCGTCCTTTCTATGACGAAATGGAACAGGATTGCCGCGAGATGATACGCGCTTTCAGGGAGTTGCCCTCGCATCCGCGGGTGATTGTCTTGCTGCCCACCGCGTTTTTCGTGAAGGACAGCGCCGGCATTTTCGACCCCGTGAGCCGGAATCAGGTCACGCCGCGCCTGCAAAAAGCCGCTTTTGAGGAAAACGTCGAGACGATTGACATGTACCCGCTGCTGGTAGACCGTTCCGATTTGATTCCCGACGGGATCCATCCCAACCTGAAAGGTTCGGAAATCATGGCCAAGCGGATGTTTCAGCAGATCACGTTTACGGCCAACGCTGTTTTCGATATTTTCAAAGCGCTGGACAAGGCGGGCGTCACGTATCAGGTGAGCAATTACGCCGGTTATCAGTGCGCCACGTTCCAGTTCCGCGGTCGCGAAAGCAAGATCGTGAAGCCGAAAAGGATGGCGGCCAATCGTCCGTGGATATGGCGCATGCGGTTCTTCGGACATGAGCCGCAAACCGAAATCGCGCTGCTCGAACGGGGCTATCATCTGGTTTACAACGACCAGGCCGAGCGGATGGGCAACCGGCAGAACATCGACGACTGGAACGCGTTTCACAAACTGTTGAACGATGCAGGCCTGCACCGTAAGGCGGTACTCGAAGGCATGAGCCGCGGCGGCGTGTACGCGCTCAACTGGGCTGCCGCCAATCCCGACAAGGTCGCCGCCGTGTATGTCGACAATCCGCTGCTCGACATGAAAGCCATGTATTACGGACCCGACGGCAGGGAAAAGCCGGAAAACGAAATCACGCGGGGAATAAAGGACAACTGGGGCGTCGACCGCTCGCAAATTAAGCAGTTCAACGAAAGTCCCATCGACAAAATCGACGATATTGTCAGAGGAAAATATCCGATTCTGATTCTCTGCGCCGAACTCGACGAGGCAGCCGTCAACTCGCAGAACGCCTTTCCTTTCGAGAAGAAAATCCGCGAGAAGGGCGGCGACGTCACCGTCATCGAAAAGAAGGGTTTCAAGCATCATCCGCACAGCTTCCCGAACCCGACATACATTGTCGATTTCATTGAAAAAGCCGTCAATCCGGAAGCCTGCCTTTCCGTGAAGAAGTACGATTCGTACAAGGGTCTGGCGATGGCAGGCTATCAGGGCTGGTTCAGCTGTCCGGACGACGGCTCCGACCGCGGCTGGTATCATTACTGCGGGCGCGACGGTTTGTTCCGTCCGGGAATATGCACGATTGACATGTGGCCCGACGTGTCGGAATATCCGAAAACGTACAAAACCGAGTTCTCGTTTGCCGACGGCAGCCCGGCATACGTGATGAGCGAATACGACGAATCGACGGTCGAGACGCATTTCCGCTGGATGCGCGAATATGGCGTCGACGGCGTTTTCGTGCAGCGTTTCGTGTCGGAAATCAAACGTCCGAAAAGCTACAACCAGTTGAACAGGGTCTGGAAATCGGCTATCAACGCGGCAAACCTCAACAACCGCGCCATCAGCGTGATGTACGACCTGAGCGGGATGACGCCCGGCGACGAACAGCTCGTCCTGAACGACATCGACGCCATTTCCGCCGAATACGACATCAGGGAACGCCGCGACAATCCCTCCTACCTGCATCACAACGGCAAACCGCTGGTGGCTGTCTGGGGCGTGGGTTTCAACGACCGCCGCAGATACGGATTCAGGGAAGCGGAAATCATCATCGACGCACTGATAGAGCGGGGTTTCAGCGTCCTCATAGGCGTGCCGACACACTGGCGACTGATGGGCGACGACACGCTCGACGACCCCGAACTGCACCGCCTGATAAGGAAATGCGACATCGTGATGCCCTGGCTCGTGGGACGTTTCAACGAGGAATCGTTCCCGCGATTCGCCCAAATCGTGAAAGACGACATCGAATGGTGCCGAACGAACAAACTGGACTACGCGCCGCTGGCTTTCCCCGGTTTCTCGTGGGTCAACATGAACAAAGATTCGCGCCCGATACCCCGCAACCGCGGCAGTTTCTACTGGAAACAGCTGTCCACGCATATCGGCAACGGCGCCGAAATGCTCTACCTGGCAATGTTCGACGAAATAGACGAGGGCACGGCTATCTTCAAATGCGCGACCGAAGTCCCCGCCGGCGAAAGCTATTTCCTGCCGCTGGACGCCGACCTCGGAAACGACTGGTACCTCTACCTCGCCGGCAGCGCAAGCCGGATGCTGCGAAAGGAAATACCGCTGACAACAGATATTCCGCAACGGAAATAATGGAATCATAGCCGGATTTAGCATTAGGGAACCTCTAAAACCCCCGACTTCTGCGTGACGCTTCGTCGCTAAAATGCTCATTTACGACAGGTAAACTCCGCTTTTAGCTCCTCGCAAGCCTTGAATTCGGAGTTTTTAGAAGTTCCCATTACAAATCAACTCGCCAAAGCGGCGGGAAGAAATGCGAAAACGAGAGAAGAAAAGTGATCCGCTGCGAATGATGAAGATGGCAGACTATATGTATGGAAACTTATGGAATTTGCAGGATTTGCAGAAACTGTTCATCCTGCAAATTCCATCATTTAAGCCTGCTATCTCACGGCAATCCTATACGTTTTTCCATTCAGGTTGACCAGATAAATGCCGGCGGGAAGCGAAATGCTGTTCCTGCTTGAGGCCGGAAGCGTGAATACTCGCATCTGAGAACCGTTCAGGCCGTATATCCTCACCTCGCCGGCCTGCGACGATACGAGATGAATCTGTCCTTCGCCACCCCATATTTCCGTTCCGTCCACTATGCCGGAAGTTTCCGGCGAAACGAAGTCGATACTCAGACTAATATTCTGCTGCACATAGTAGATCACAAAGGTGTACACCCCGTTCTCAACACCTTTCAGCTTGACGCCCTCGGAATCGGGAATAGTAGTGCGGTTCGTCGTGAGAACTGGAATCGTACCTGCATTGGCGCCTGTCGGGCGGACGGTGACGGTGAATTCGCCGCGACTCTCGACGAAATGCACGCCCGAGATGGGAAGGATTTCGGCGCCGGACACTTGTGGAATGTTTACCGTACGCAGGATGTCCGGTTTCACCTCGAGAATCTCCAACGGAATGACATAGTCGCAGCAACTATGTGGTTCTTTCAGTATGACCTGTCCCTGGCGGCCAATAGCATATATCTGCGCACTGGTAATCGGCGTCCATGCGTTTTCCCACGTGATGCCGCCGTTGAGACTGCGGAACAGATGCGGCGAACCGCCCTTGAGGTTGAGTTCCAGCCGGCCGGCATACATGGTCGTCGGGAGCACATGGTTTACGCTGTATGTCGGTTTGTTATAGAACGTGAAGAAATCGGTCGTATCCGAACCGCCGCCTACGATGGAGGTCACGATAGCGCCTGTCTGCCCTTCCTGCGCTTCGGGCACGGAGACGGTCATAAATTCTATTCGGATTACCGTATCGTTTTTAGCCAGCGTGAGCTCGGCCGGCATCTCCTTGCCATCCATGTCGACGAGGTATTTTTCGGCCAGTCCGAGATATTTCAGCTGGATTGTTCGGTCGTTTGCATCGGGCAGAAATTTGAGTTTCAATGTCTGCGGACAGCCGGCGTACCACTGTTCCGGCCCCAGCAGGTCGTTTGCCGCAGGCCAGTCGTAGTCGGGTTCGACCGGTTCGATGCCCGTCTCCGGAGTCCCCAGATCGAGGTCGGCAAGGAAAACACCTTCGCCATGCGCATAATCTACCTGAGCGATCGCCAGTTTCAGGTGATACCATTTGCCGGGAATCAGGCTGTCGGCCTTCGCCGTCAGTTTCACGGTAATACCGTCGAGTTCCATCATCGGAGCATTGTCGTAGACGGGACGGTAATACTGGGGATTGAAAGCTTTATATCTTATAGGGGCTGAAGTGCCATGAAGATTTGGAACACTGTATAAAGCAAGATATGCGCCTACGCCTGTTGTATCCCACGGCGTAGTCCAGCCGGGATAGGCCGGAGCACCCCATGTGGCCGCGGTATTTGAACCTCTGTATCCCCAGTTCACCCAGTCCACTCCGACGGGCATACCGTTCGGCAGTTGCGCAATATTGAAACGATTGTAGGCAGCGACGTCATTTCCGTCATAAGTTCTTTGCTCTTTTACCCACGGTGATGCCGGTAATGCGACGGACGGAGATGACGAACCCGGACTGTCGTAAGGACCGGTAACAAAAAAACCGAATACATCGTTATAGTTACTGTGTACATATTCCGGATATTCCTCGCAACCGAATACATAGTCGAACGAAACGCTGCTGATGGCCGGCTGGAAATCAAATTCCAGAATACCTCCGCGGGAAACAGGGCCGCCTGCGATGTTGGCTAAATCTGCTTCACCTAAACCATAACCCGCGCTTACGCCATCACTGCCAACCCCTTCGCCAAATGCATTTGTCATTTGATTTGGCCCTTCATGCCCCCACGTATGGCTGGAAGACAGCAGCAATCCTTTTTCAAAGTCAAAATCACTGGTTCCCTTCGTAAAATGCGCCAGACCGCGATTACCGACGCCATACTGGTTTGTATAGCTATTCGATTCATTCCATCCGTCGCCTCCGCCTGCGAGGCCGCCCCATCCCTTGAACATCACATTCTGTATACGGGCTTCGTCGGCGGGCGTATGGGAATGAAGCAGGATTTTTTTGACAAGATCCGAAGGTGTGTAGGTATGAATATCCGGATCCCGGTCGACATGGATACTCCCCGCGACCGGAGTAGTCGACAGCCAGTCGGTGTGCGTCATGCCGGAGTTCAGACCGGATTCGGCGATTCGCATTTCGACGATCGCCGGCGCCACTTCCTCTTCGGCTTTCATACGGGCTTGCTTGATTTCCAGACCCTGTTTTACGTACTCGTCGCTCAGGGCTTCGATTTGAAGTTCCTGCGCAAGCGTAAAGTTGATTTTCGATTTTAACTGTGCATGCGCCGTGGCGAAGTTACACCATACACACACGGCCAAAAACGACAATAATACATGTTTTTTCATATGAATTTTATTTTAATGAATGAATAGATGCAACTGGAACGGCAAGGCATGCCGGCATATTCGGTGAAAGGCATACTTTCCCGACGGCGTGTGGAAAGGCGCAAAGAGCCGGATGGCAAACCGCCCGACGCACCGAAGAAAAAGCAATTTTCCCAATCTGCGGAAACTTGCTTTTCTATATGAATATTGGAGTTAAATCGCTCAATTACAACATAATCGCCCCCCCCCGGTAAAATTTGCGCCAATACAGGCGACCATACTTTTACGGAGCGTTTTTTTATTGTCGGATTCCTGAACGATCGTTTTCATATACACTTTTTACTTTATCTCTGCAACAGCGAAAAATTCGGATTCCGCCGTTGTAAATTAAAACTGCACAAAATTAGGAATTGTTTTTTTAATAATCATGTGTTAATTGCATTTTTTTTTGAATAAATGTCGGAATTATCATTTCTTTTATTCATTCATGTCACGCATCCACTTCACCGGACACCGGCAAGCCCGCCCGCCCGAAGGGCGTTATTTTCATAACCGCAGGTAAGCAAAGCGCAGCCTGCGGAAGGTATGGCCGCCGGCGGTTCGCTGCCTGATAAGGCAGGACGTCGCTGTCGATACGGAAACTGTCCTGCCTTTCAGGCAGCAGGAGTATGTTCGGGTCCTTCGCCGCAGGTCGACGACCTGCGGTTATGGAAATCACGTCCTTCGGACCCGGGCTTGCCGGCATGGAATTTGTGGCAGTGCGTCACATCAGGGGTTAATTGTGAGTTTAACGATGAACTATGAACGATGAACGATGAATGATGTGTCTCGCATATATGTAAGGGCGGGTTTTAAGGTAGGGGCGAAAAATTTTTCGCCCCTACTTGCCCGGAGGGCATTCATATCAATGGAAAACGTCACGGTATACCACCTTTTTTCCCCGTCAGGGGATATACAGTGGAACGGATGAAACCTCCACGAGGTTTTGATGTGGAGAGGCCACATCGTTTTCTATTGATATGCAAGTCCTGACGGACTACGCTTATGTCGAACTCACGTTATAAGATTCGCCGCGTCGCACCCGGGCGGGTGTGCATCTCACACCGGGGTGAGTGTGCATCTCACACTCGGGCGGCATAGTTTTGTGAGCTATGAACTATGAGCGGATTTATCGTTCATCGTTTATCGTTCATCGTTATACTCACAATTTCAGCCCGCGTGAAGTATAAAATATACCTTTTTTTTGCGATTCAAATTATATACTGTATATTTGGGCCGGAATTCAATACTGGAAATATTTGTAAACATTAAAAAAAGATGACAATGAAAAATGCAGTACATTACCTGTCTGTCGCGATACTGGCAGGAAGATCGGAAGAGCGGCGTGTCGGGAAAGCGTGTTTGCAGA
>JAIRYY010000109.1 GCA_031267485.1 Tannerella sp. | reverse complement strand
CCCGTCGCGCGCAACGGCGTCCAATGCCGCCTCTTTCCGGCAACGCCGCACGACCGTCATGCGACCGTCATGCAGCGTTTTGCCGGACTTCGCGGAGGCGCTATATGAAAAAGAGTCGCATGAAACATAAAATCAAATTAATCACGTAAATCTTATTTCGATGAAAACGAATATTAAAACCAACCTGATCATTGCGGTTTTCCTGGCTGTTGTCGCGGGATTGGCCGGATGCCGGGATGATGAAGAAAAAAAAGAAGAAGAAGTAGTCCCGACTGACCTGCCGGAATGGCTTCTGCTTAAAATTGCGGAGTATGAGGAATATTACCAGGATTCATATATAAAAATATATGAAGGCAAATGGGAGAATCAAACTGTTTATTTCATCTCCAGCATATATTTTTCCTGTCCGCTTTGTGAAGTATACCGTGCAGACGGAGAAAAAATTATAACTGTTGAAGACACAAATAAATTTATGGAACTAAGTAAAGGCTGGAAATTAGTCTGGAAATCGGCAAATGCCGATCGATATGATTTTTGAACAAATTAAAATTTATAAAAATGAAAAAGATATATAATGTAATTGTAATTTTATTGATGAGTGGACTGTACATACATGGTCAGTCCATCGAAAGTGACAGGTATGATTTCCCCGTCAAACAGGGAAGCAGGGAATGGGCCGGATTTGAATCAATCGAAAAGCGGATTACAGCCCTGCAAATCCCCGAAACTGTTATCAGGAATATTTCTACGGAAGGGTTATTGGAAACATGTCTTGCTTTTCCATATCTGATTAACGTATTCTTTAGTGACAACTATCAAATGGGATTTGAATCACTGGTGAAAGAATTTAACGGATTTAGCGAACTTCTTAACCGTCCCGACATGACAAAGGTATTGCTGAAGAAATACGAAAGTTTAAGTACCGAATTGACAGGTATCCGGCTTCTGAATGATGTGGAACAGGGCAGGCTTACCTTTCGTCATTTTGTCCTGGAGTTGATGCTGGCGCAGGATGTTACCCTGAAAAACCTGCGTCCGGAACAGGAGAAACAACTGTTTTTGCTGAGTATGGAACACGGGAAAATAAAAGACCGATATTCCGACATATTCAGTAATTTGAACTCGGTGCCAACAAATCTGCTGTATGCAAAGAAAGCAATAGGCGACCCTGATTTCAAATTCGAAAATGCCGAACAGAAGAAGGCGGTATTGGAGTTTGTACAGGCGCCCTTGGCTATTGATCAGCGAATCGCTGACAATATTGAATATCATGTCAAATCAATTTATAAACAGAAATAGTCATGAAACGAATTCTATTATTAACCGTGTGGCTTGTATGGCTTGGTTTCAATGCAGGCATAGCTCAGACATATACAGTTGTTACAAATGTAAAGACTCCTAATAATTCTACGGTTCAGGATGTCCGTTCTCTTACGAGCAGTGATTTATCGTACAGTTCTCAACAACTGGCGGCGTTAGCGGCTGATTTGGCTGCTAATTATGGCGCAGAGCTTATTGAACCTCCTTCATATAAATATAACTGTCATGCCTACGCATGGCATGTTTCGGAAGGAGGAAGCAAAGTATGGATAGGTTATACTACAGGCAATGTTACGGCGGAAGATATTTACTGGACGGACGGAAGCTATGTCGAAGTACCGGAAAGTTATGCTACAAAAGTATCATACCATCAGGACGGCAATCACTCGGCTATCAGATTAAACAGCACCTGGTACCAGTCAAAATGGGGACAAGGCGGAGTCGTAAAACATTATCCGAATAATGTTGATCCAATATATCAGCCATCGAAGACAAAAAAGTTTTATGTCAGAAAGACAGCTTTTTCTATTTCCGGCTCTAATTCTATTTGTTCTTCCGGCACGGTTACCATTAGCCCGACGCCGACAAGCTATTCATGGAACTGCAGTTCGAACCTGACACTGTCATCAACTTCCGGCAATTCGGCTACTTTCAGCAAAAACAGTACGCTCGGCGGCGCAGGATGGGTAAGCATTGTATCCAACGGAATTGAAGTTGTGAGGAAAGCCGTTAATGTCGGCACCCCCGCAGTCACCATCACCGGCCCCTCCAGCACTCCGAACGGTCAATACGCCACCTTCCATGCCGTGACCCCGACGGGCGCCAACCCGACAGGCTACCAGTGGATCCTGAACCCGCAGCTCAACAACAACGTCTACTCTACCGACACGCACGCGATGGATGTCGCCTTCTACACCGCCGGCAACTACCAGGTCGTCTGCCGCGCCACCAACTCGTGCGGACAGGGCGAATACACGACGATGAACGTAAACGTCTACAACACGAGCTCGTATTCCCTGGCGTATCCCAACCCCGCCTCCGCCAGCCTGACGGTCAGCTTCAATCCCGAACTCGTCGCGCAGACCCGCGTCTCGCTGCAGACCGGCGCCGCCACCGCCGCCGCACGCCGCACGTTCGCACTCGACGTCAAGCTCTACGACCGCTTCGGCACACTGCAGCGCCAGGCCCTGTCCGCCGGCGAAGAAGTCACGCTCGACGTCGCCGGCCTGCCCGACGGCATCTACGTCCTCCACGTCCACGACGGCATCGCCGCAACACCCGAAGTCCACAAAATCATCGTCAGCCACTGACGCCCCCCGCCCTCAGACGCGCCCGGCCCGACGCACCGCGCGACCCGGCCGGGCACGCATTTTTTCCACCCGTTTCCCAAATATCCCGTGCCGTCAGGTACGGCATGTCGGTAGAAAACTTTCAACACGGAGTGCACGGAGCACACAAAGAAGATATATACTTACGCGCGGTCTGAAGAATCGCGAGTTTTAACGATGACCGGATTCATCGTTCATCGTTAATAGTTCATAGTTCATCGTTCATCGTTCATCGTTCATAGTTCACAGTTCATCGTTCATCGTTCAACTTTTCCAGTATTTATCAACTATTTCCTGTTTGATATTTACTTCTGCCGGGGTGAAGTGGGTGGCAAACAGACTCCATGCCACATCGAGCATTTCCGTCGTATCGAGGTTCACGTCTATCGCGAGGAGTTTTTCCGAATAATCCCTGGCGAAAGCGAGCGTGCGGTTATCGTAGTCCGTCAGGTCGAAGCCGTTTTCCATTTTCGTCTTTGCATCGGCGGCATCGGCATACAGGCGTACTGCCGCATTCATCACCTGCGGATGGTCTTCGCGGGTTTTCCTGCCCGTCACTAACTGTTTCAGGCGCGAAAGCGAGCGGAACGGGTCGACAATCACCTTGCCCACATCGCTGTCGCGGCGCAGATAGAGCTGACCCTCCGTGATATATCCCGTATTATCGGGCACGGCATGCGTGATGTCTCCTCCCGAAAGCGTCGTAACGGCTATGATGGTTATCGAGCCGCCGGCAGGAAACTGTACGGCTTTCTCGTAAATCTTTGCCAAATCGGAATAGAGCGAGCCGGGCATCGAATCTTTCGACGGTATCTGGTCCATACGGTTCGACACAATCGCGAGCGCATCGGCATAGTTCGTCATGTCGGTCAGGAGCACAAGCACTTTCTCGTTTTTCTCCACCGCAAAATATTCCGCAGCCGTAAGCGCCATATCGGGGATAAGGATGCGTTCTACGGACGGGTCTTCCGTCGTATTGATAAAACTCACAATCCGGTCGAGAGCGCCGGCGTTACTGAACGTGTTCTTGAAAAACAGATAGTCGTCGTTCGTCATGCCCATCCCCCCCAGTATAATCTTGTCGGACTGGGCGCGGAGGGCCACGATGGCCATTACCTGGTTGAAAGGCTGGTCGGGGTCGGCAAAAAACGGGATTTTCTGCCCGGTCACCAGCGTGTTGTTAAGGTCTATGCCCGCAATACCCGTAGCGATAAGTTCCGACGGCTGTTTGCGGCGCACGGGATTCACCGACGGGCCGCCTATTTCGACTTCGCGCCCTTCGGGAACGGGGCCGCCGTCAATCGGATTGCCGTAAGCGTTGAAAAAGCGTCCCGCCAGCCGGTCGCCCACTTTCAGGGCCGGCGCTTTGCCCATGAACACAACCTCCGCGTTCGTACGGATACCTTCCGTTCCCGCAAAAACCTGCAATGTCACCTCGTCGCCTTCGATTTTCACTACCTGCGCCAGCCTGCCGTCAATAGCCGCCAGTTCATCATATCCGACGCCTGCCGCTTTCAGCGAGCACGTGGCTTTCGTAATCTTTGTAATTTTGGTGAATATTTTCTGAAATGCTTTTGTTGCCATAGCTATGTTTATTTTTTGTTTTTTTCTTCCACCAGCGCATCGACCTGTTTGTCGTAGCCGTTAAACCGGTCGCTTTTAAACTCGGAATAGTTCATCTGTTTAAACAGGTTTATAAGATTCTTGAAATATTCCGAAACCTCGATGAAACTGTCAAAGGAAAAGTCCGTGCGGCAGATGCCGATGATTCTTTTGAGCATATAATCCTGGCGTTCAAGCGGACATACGGAATCGACCGCATCAAAAGCGTCCTGCTGCAGGATTACGAAATCAATAAGTTCCGACTTCCAGAAAGTCTCGTGATAATCGACGGGCACGCCGTCGTCGCCGAGGATATTTATCTGCTCCGAAATCTCCTTGCCGCGCTGCATGCGCGTTTTCACCTCGTTAACCATACCAATCCAGTCCGGCGATATGTGTTTCGAGATGTATTCCTCAAATTCGGAATATTCGAGATATTTGGAATAACTGTCTATCGGGTTCACGGCCGGATAACGCTTGCGGTCGGCGCGCGCCTGTTCCAGGGCGTAAAAGCAGCGGGCCACCTTTTTCGTGTTTTCGGTGACAGGCTCTTTCAGGTTGCCTCCCGCGGGAGATACCGTGCCGATAAACGTCACGGAACCCGTTTGACCGTTACTCAGCGTAACCATACCGGCGCGGGCGTAAAAATTCGCGACAATGGCCGACAAGTCCATCGGGAAAGCGTCCTGTCCCGGCAATTCCTCCAGGCGGTTCGACATTTCGCGCAACGCCTGCGCCCAGCGCGACGTCGAATCGGCCATCAGAAGCGCTTTCAGCCCCATTGCCCGGTAATATTCGGCAATCGTCATCGCCGTATAAACGGATGCTTCACGGGCAGCCACAGGCATGTTTGACGTGTTGGCAATGATGACCGTGCGTTCCATCAGTTTGCGTCCCGTATGCGGGTCGATGAGTTCGGGAAACTCCACGAAAATCTCCACCACCTCATTGGCGCGTTCGCCGCAAGCCGCCATAATCACGATATCCGCCTCGGCCTGCTTGGAAATGGCATGTTGGAGCACGGTCTTTCCCGTACCGAACGGACCGGGGATAAATCCCGTCCCTCCCTCCACGATGGGATTCACCGTATCGATGATGCGCACGCCCGTTTCCAGCAGCCTGTACGGGCGCGGTTTTTCCCGGTGGCACGCAATCGGTTTCTTCACCGGCCACTTTTGAACCATCGTTATCCGGCGGTCTCTTCCGGCGGCGTCGGTCACAACGGCGACAACGTCTTTAATCGTATAAAGTCCGTTGTCGGCAACCGATTTGACGGTATAGACCCCCTCGAACGCAAACGGGAGCATGATGCGGTGGGGCTGCGAGTTTTCCTCCACTTCGCCAAGCCACGAGCCTGCGCTTACCTTATCGCCGGCGCGGGCTATCGGTTTGAAATGCCACAGACGTTCTTCGTCCAGCGGACAGGTATATTCCCCGCGTCGCAGGAAGACCCCTTCCATTTTGTCCAAATCGTTCTGCAGCCCGTCGTAGTTCCGCGACAGCATGCCCGGGCCGAGCAAGACCTCCAGCATGTGACCCTGAAACTCCGCCCCGTCGCCGACTTTCATCCCGCGCGTACTTTCAAATACCTGTACATAAACATTTTTGCCGACAACCTTGATAACTTCCGACATCAGACGCACACCACCGACCGTGATGTAACATATCTCGTTTTGCGAAACGGCGCCGTCGACTTCTACCGTCACGAGGTTCGAAACAATGCCTTTTACGATTCCTTTCGTAGCCATAACTTATTTATTATTTTCTTTAAATTTCTCCAATGCTTCCGAGCTTTCACTTTTCATCGTGTGAACAAGCTTGCGGAATGTTTTTTCGCCGGCCACCCTGTCGAGCGTCAGCCAGCGTTCCTTCATTTCCAGGCGCAAAAGATATGCGATGACGCTCTCGATGTCAAAAAACTTGAGCGTGGTATGCTCGTCGAGCCAGTTCCAGCGCAGCATATCGATTCGCCTTTCGCGCAGCCGCAGGTCTTTTTCCTCGGCAATCTGCATCACCTCCGTCAGGTAGTCGAACGAGTTGCCGATATTGAAATCGCGCGCGTTCGACGAGCGAATCTGTTCCGCCATCCCGCTGTCGCCAACGATAAACTCTTCCCTGTCAAATCCGTGATTGCGACAGTTAATCGCAGTCATCAGATTCGTCACGTTCAGATTCATTTCAAACCAGGACGACATGAATTTTTGCCGGCACTTCATCGCTTCGCCGTAATATAATGAAGACAGCCTGTCTTCCCACAAAACGCTGTGTTCCGGCGCGGACAAATCCTCAAGACGGGCATAATATTCCCTTATAAACTTTTCAAAATACGCGGGAACGGACGCCTGGCGCGGGACGTGGTCTTCGGATTTCATCAACCCGCAGATTTCCGCGAGCGTGTCTTCCGCAAACACGCCCCGTTCGTCAAAGACCCTTCCGGGGACGTTGCGCAGGTATGCCAGCAGGTTTTGATTGTCGAACTTCAGGAAGAACCAGCGCACGGCCCTCCTGTCCCACACCGTCAGCATGGGGTCTATCTCGGCTTTGAAACCGGCAACGGAATAACCCGGTTTCGTATCTTCCAAAGAGATGGCCGGCAATCCTGAAATCAAATAATAGTATTTACTCATCCTTTCAGAATAACATTTCTATGAGTTGTGGGCGCAGGAACTCTTTGAAATATGCAATAAATTCGTCCTCTCCAAAACTTATCCTGTACGTTCCGTCGGCGGGAGCCAGCGTGAACGATGCCGTTTTACCGTTGACCTGTTCAATCTTAACGCCACTGTCAAGCAACTCTTTGGCGTTCGCCTCGAAATAGCTCTTCAACGCGCCGACATTCGCTGCCTGAATCGTCACATTTTCACTTTTAACCCATTCGCGGGAGATTTCAAGAATCGCCTTTTGCATGAAAGAGGCGTCGGCCGTCGCAGCCCTCACGCCGTCCGTTACAATCCGGTCCGTCACAAGGTTGGCGATTTCACTTTTAAGCGCCTCAACCGACTGGGAAGCGAAAAGACGGAGTTCGGCTTCCGTATTCTTCTTCAGTTCAGACGCTTTCCTTTCCGCGTCCGCCACGATCCGTTTCGCCCTGTTTTCCGCTTCCCGGATGATGGATTCTTCCTTTTCCCCGGCAGAGGCAACAATCCTGTCGGCCTCCTCTTTGCCCTTTTCCACTCCCTCTTTGTAAATCTTGTCGGTCAATTCCTGAATCTTTGTATCCATGATGTTATGCTTATAATATTCCGTTAAAACTACATTTCAAATTCTCAATTAAAATATTTGAGCCACAAAATTAGAAAAATAATATTCCTACGTGCATTATAAATATAGAAAAATATATAAAAAATGCATAGCGATCTTATATGTCGGTGATTGTAACCATTTTCAACCACATTTATCCCACTTTTGCGTCCCCCCGCAGGATTTTTTTTTCGCCAAACCCTTGTATTATTCAATAATTGTATATCTTTGCAGGCGAAAATTATACAGTTATTTTTCGCGAACAAATAATTATTAAACATTTAAATTAAAGAAGATGAGAAATTTAGTAAACAAAATCGAGGAGTTATTCAATTCATTCCAGAATGACGCCAATGCGCAAATCGAAAAAGGAAACAAGGCGGCAGGTACGCGTGCCCGCAAAGCTTCTTTGGAACTGGAAAAAGAGTTGAAAGAATTTAGAAAGATATCTCTGGAAGCATCAAGGAAATAATCCTGATTCGGAGATAGCGAAATGAGACGGTTTTTAATGTTGGAAATCGTCTCGTTTTTTTTTACAGCGGGCAATTTACGCACTCCCATTTGGAAGCAGAAAATATTTCAGTATATTTGCCTCATTATTCATTTAAAATACAATTGATTTATGGAAAATACACGTCGTGAGTTTATCAGAAAAGTGACGGCTGCCGGAATTGGAGCGGCAGGGCTGGCGGTGGCAGACCATGCTTCCGCTGCCGTGAATGAAAGCGCCGGAACGCAGCAAAAGAAAAAAACGGCCGGAAAGGATGACGGCAAATTGAAATTCGGGTTTATAGGGACGGGGTCAAGATGCCAGGAACATATTAATAATGTACTGGCGCTCCCCGACAATAAAATCGTGGCAATCTGCGACATTCGGCAAGGCCCCCTGGAACGGACGCTGAAACACATTGCACAATTCAACGTGCCGGAGCCGAAAGTGTACACCGGCGACGAACGGGCGTTTGAAAAAATGCTCAACAACGAAGCGTTTGACTGCGTAATTATTGCAAGCCCGTGGGAATGGCACGCGTCCATGTCGGTTGCGGCCATGAAAGCCGGCGTCCCGTACGTCGGGGTGGAAGTGTCGGCCGCGAATACCGTCGACGAATGTTGGGATTTGGTAAACACCTCCGAAGCAACGGGAAGCCAGCTTAACATCATGGAGAACGTGTGTTACCGCCGTGACGCGATGGCTGCATTGAACATGGTGCGCCAGGGCCTGTTCGGCGAAATGATACACGGGAGATGCGGTTACCAGCATGATTTGCGCGACGTGAAATTCAACGACGGCACAAGCTATTACTACAAGGACGGCGGCGAACTGCGGATGGGGCCGGAGGCTTACGCCGAGGCGCAGTGGCGCACGCAACATTCCGTGACGCGCAACGGCGATATTTACCCGACACACGGCATCGGGCCTGTTGCCAACTGCATGGACATCAACCGCGGCAACCGCTTCCTGTCGCTGAGCGCTATGGCCACGCAATCGCGCGGCCTGCACAATTTCATTGTAGATAAGGGCGGACAGAATCACCCGTATGCAAAAATCAATTTCAACCTCGGAGACATCGTTACTTCGATGATTAAATGCGCCAACGGACAAACGGTCATCGTAACGCACGACACCAACCTGCCCCGCCCGTATTCGCTGGGTTTCCGTATCCAGGGGACAAAAGGCCTGTGGATGAACGACGGCGACCACGTTTTTGTGGAAGGAGAGTCCAAACCTCACCGCTGGGACGAATCGGACGAGTGGTTCAGGAAATACGACCACAAACTGTGGAGTTCCCTGGAGGCAAAAGCCAGGGACGCAGGCCACGGAGGTATGGACTTCATCATGATGTATGATTTCATTGACGCCATTCGCAACCGGAAACCGGTCCCGATGGACTGTTACGACGCCGCCGCCTGGAGCGCCATTTCCGGCCTGTCCGAAATGTCGGTCGCACGGGGAGGCGCACTGGTCGATTTCCCGGACTTCACCCGCGGCCAGTGGATACACCGGAAACCGAAATTCGCCGTATAACCGCACAGCAGGCTGCCTCGAAAGTTTTTTAGAGGCAGCCTTATTTTTTTGTTAAGACGCTTGGGAAAAAGGCAGTAATCGTAGTGTAGTCCGACGGTCGCGGCCCTACAAAGGGATGTGTTGATACCGGAATGGCGTTGCCGGCGGCTGGCGAATGGACGGAATTATATCAGTAATTACATAATTTGAAAAACATTGATTCATTAATGTTTAATCACTATCTTCCTTGTTTCCTGTTTGCTATTCGAACTGTCGTAAAGATGCAGGAAGTAAATACCGTTTTGTAAAACAGATACATTGATTTTTACTTCATTATCATTCGTTAC
>JAIRYY010000039.1 GCA_031267485.1 Tannerella sp. | reverse complement strand
TGTATACACTGATAGTACCTTCAGTGTATACACTGATAGTACCTTCGGTGTATACGCGGGTAGGCCTGCAGCGTATACACCGAAAAACCTGCCGCGTATACGCGCATAAGCTGAGAGCGCATACGCGGATAAACCTTCCGCGTATGCGCTTCCGGGCAATAAACAGGTAATTCATATCTTTATCTTACATCGAACTGACGTTGCAAAGTACTTTCGGACTCACTGCCGGCGCGGGCGGCACAAGCCCGCACCGGCGGCTAACACGTTACGCGAATGTTTTGTCGGAACACAGGTTTTTGCAGGTGATCCGATTTCAGCCTTCACGTCAGATGAAAGAAGTCCGGCATCTGCGGCTGTCGGTCGATGCCGTAGCCGGCCGGCGGACAGCGATTCACGGTCAGACGATTTCGTCCCCCGATATGATACCGTTTGTGATGGCGTAGAACGTCAGTCCCGGGATGGTTTTAATGCCGAGTTTGGATGTAATGTTCTTGCGGTGTGTGAGTACGGTATTCAGGCTTATGCAAAGGTGATCCGCCACTTCTTTGTTGGTTTCGCCTTTGACTATCTGCCGGAGTACCTCAACCTCGCGCAGGGAGAGGTTTTTATTGCTTTCCTTTTCCATGCACGCGACAAGAGGCGAAAGGATGCGGTTGCGGATGCGGTTGTGCTGCTGAATGTCCGCATGAAGGGTGTTGATGGCCACGATGACCGCGTAACAGAGGTTTTCGTTATACTCGCCGGACAGATGTTTGATGATGATGTGTTTAAGGTCGGTGATAAGAGCTTCCGTGGGTTCTTCGGTTTCGACCGGCGTCGCCGGATGACAGGCCTGCTTCCTGTTCTTCGTCTGCTTTTCGCATAATTCGATGATATGCGGAAACCATTCCTGCTCATCCGTTTCGATACGTTTCAGAAGACGGTCCCTGAACGTGTCGAACAGCTTCCCGATAAGCGCCGGCATTTCGTTTTTCGGGTCGCTGGCGGAAATGAACAGGCGCAGATGACGCTCGATATTGGGCAGTTGCGAATGTAAATAATAATGGTTCGTTTTCGTGAGATAATCGACAATCTGCGTAAGGTGAAAGCCCTGCAGTTTCTTTTCCGGGAAATAATTTTTGTTCAGGAACGTATTAATCACCGTCAGGAAAAAGTCGATGTTAATATCGTACCGGTTGCAGACCTCCAGCGCTGTACTGTCTCCAAACCCGATGCGTATGCCGAACCTGTTAACAACAGGAATGAGTGAAGGATGTTCTTCCACCACTTCACTCATTCTCATGTTTGCGTAGATTAATGACAACTTACGCTTCCTCCCACTGTTTGCGGATCAGCTCGACGCCGGCAAGGGCCGATGCGTTGCGGTCGTCGGCCTTGCTCCCGCATTCGAAACTGATATATTTGTCGAAACCGATAACTTTCAATCCGCGGAATCCGTCCACATAGTTGTCCGCATCACCGTCCTCGCCCGGCATAAGGCGTCTTTTGCGGCTTGCGATATGTACGTGCCGGACGTATTTCCCGCCGGAGATAAACGCACCCAGGTCGGAAGTCTCCTCCCACGTCATGTGCCAGAAATCGCCAAGGCACGTCACGCCCGGATTATTGACGTCGCGGCAGATGGAGGCGGCGTCGGCCACCAGGCGCAGATAAAACGCTTCGCGGCGGTTAAGCGGTTCGAGTATCACGGCCGTTCCGTTTTCCGCAGCGAACGTTCCGAGTTCATTAAACCATTCGCACAGGAAATCACGCGTTTCCTGCGTATGCGGTTTAACCGGTTTTTGTGAATTGAAAGCCGGTACGATGATAACGCCGGTCGAGCCTAACGCACCCGCGGCGGCGATGATCTCGCGCATCGAGTCGCGGCACTCGTTCCGCACTGTTTCATCTTCCGACAGCATAAACCCGCTGAAACCCGCACAGATAGCGCTGATTTTAATATCGCGCCCGTTCAGCGCCTGTTTCAGTTCATCCACACGGCCGGACAGTCCCTTTCCTCCGACTTCAAGTCCGTTAACGCCCGCCCGTTCCATAATATCAAGTTTGCCGTTAAGCGAATCGCCTTCGAGCGTCCATTCCTGGAACGAGATATTCAGTTTGGCGCCGGGACTGTACGGGAGGCCGTTCTTGCAACTTTTGTCGCTTCCGCAACATTCGCCCTTACCGTTGCCTCCGGAACTCCCCGTGCAGGCGGCGACCGTTGCCAGCGCCGCACTGCCGAGAGATGTTCTTATGAAACTTCTTCTGTCAAGACTCATACGTTACTTTTTTATATAGGGTTTACCTGCAATGGGAACTACAAATCCGCTCATATCCATTTTGCCCGTCAGATTTATATCTTTCGGCATCAAATCAAGCGGCGACGCCGTCATGGCTTCCCAGGTCGATTCGCCGCCGGTGTAAGCCGATTCGCGCCCCATAATGGCAGCCATATTGGCAACAGCCGTTTCCGACGCCTGCTCAATGGTTTTCCCGGCGCGGATAAGGTTAATCCAGTTCACATGCTCCAGAACATACGGGTCTGACTGTTTGAACTCCGCCTTTTCAGCCTCAAAATCATACTTCCATACTTCGTTGCCGGCAAGGTCTTTGATGATTGCCATATTGCTGGCGCTGGTATGGAGAGAGCCTCTGGTACCCTGTACAAACTCGCTGACACTGTTGGCGCATCCGTCTATCTGGCGGCACATGCTATGCAGATGTATGCCGTTATCCATTGTGAAATCAACGCTGAAATTGTCGAACTGATCGCCTGTGACGCGACGCTGGCGGGAACCGAAACCAACGGCCTTAAGCGGCTTGAGGCCCGAGAACCAGGTAAATACATCCAGGTTGTGAACGTGCTGCTCGACGATATGATCGCCTGACAGCCAGGCCCAGTTCACCCAGTCTTTAATCATCCATTCGCAGTCGGTCCATCCCGCCTGACGGTCGCGATGCCACAGCTTGCCGCCGTTCCAGTATACGGCGCCTCCCGTGATTTCGCCGATTGTTCCCTCCATCAACTTTTTGTACGCTTCCACATAATTACGCTGGTGATGACGCTGGGTACCGGTGATGACGCATAAATTTTTAGCCTGCGCCTGTTTGGCGGTAGCTATAATCGTCCTGTAACCGACAGGGTCCACACAAATAGGTTTTTCGAGGAAAGAATGGATTCCTTTTTCAGTCGCATACTGGAAATGGATGGGACGGAAATTCGGCGGAGTTGCCACAATGACCAGATCCACACCGCTGTCGATGACCTGCTTATAGGCGTCCAATCCTGCAAAGCGCATGTTTTCGGGAATATCAATTCCTTTTTCCGATTTCAATTTTTCAGCCAGACTGTCCACGCGCTCCTTAAAAGTGTCGGCTATGGCCGTTATTGTCACGCCATCAGCCGCATTAAGGAAGTTGAATGCCGCGCCCGAACCGCGTCCGCCGCACCCGATAACGCCGGCTTTCAGTTCCCTGCCGTCGCTCGCCTTGTCCGGCAGGTCGGGGATATAATAAGAACCGGGTTCTTTCAGGGGTTTGTAAACTACTTTGTCACTGCCACCACTATTACATGATGTTAATGCGCTTCCTGTTCCAACCATTCCTGCCGCGCCGGCAAGAGCGGAACTCTTCAAAAATGTTCTTCTGCTAATACTGTTTTTCTTCATGATGCTTAATTTTTTTTAGTTTGAAATATGTATTGATATCATCAGTTTAATATAGAAGGATCCGGTTCGCAGACAATGCGAAAGCCGATACCCCGGATATCGGAGTACCACCAGATGCTTTTCGGCTGTTGCGGATCGGTTTTAATCCATTCGTCGTGACAGGTCTGCGAACGTGCGGCGCAGCGCAAATCGGCGGCGTCCGAGTTGTACAGTCCTCCACGGACAACCCATTCCTCGCCTTCGGTTGCAAGCGGGTCGGTTACATTTTCGCCCGTTTTGCCGTATGCATCTGCCGCATATTTGTCCGCGCAGTATTCCATCACGTTACCGAGCATGTTCTTAAGCCCGAACGGGTTGGGCTTGACCTTATCGGGTTCCTGCGAGCGGTTGTTGCTGTTTTTCCCGTATATGACGTAATCGCTTATGATTTCCGTCTTTGCGTCAAAAAACTTGCGCATAAAACCCCTGTCGGAATAATCGCCCGGCTTCCCCTCGAAGAAGTAGGACGTTTCCGTTCCTCCGCGCGCCGCATATTCCCATTCCGCTTCGGTCGGCAGGCGGTATTTCTTGCCGGTCTTGAGCGACAGCCACTGGCAGAATGTTTCCGCCGCATAATGTGTCATGGTAATCGCCGGCCGCAAACCGCTGCCCCAGCCCTGATCGGGGTATCCGAACGGAGGAGTGGGGCCGGTTATGGCATCAACATCCGGACGGCTGTTATTGGCGTATACCGTTTCGGGCGGCGTGCGTCCCTCACTCGTCGTATACGCGTAGAATGTCCAATATTGATCCCAGGTGACTTCCACTTCCGCCATGAAAAACGGGCTTACGGTCACGTTGCGCACCGGCCATTCGTCATCCTTGTGGAATGTCTCCTTTTTATTGCTTCCCATCCTGAACGACCCGCCTTTGATGGCAATCATATCAAACGATACGGATGAGCCGGGTATCTGTTCGGTATAATTGGCAAACGAAGTGACTTCCGTTGCGGAACCGAATACCGGCCCGGACGCCGTATTGCTTTCCGCGCCCGGTATCCCGGTCAGTTTTCCGTGTTTGTAGTCAGGATTGTGGTGTCCCGCATCCAGATGACAGCTTATGCATTGCAAATCAAGTTTTTTTTCATTCTCCTCATAATACAGGTGAGCGGTTATCCCGTCGTCCGTTATGCCGGACGGGAAAAGGTTTACATGACATTCCTTGCAGGACTCGTTGGGTATGTATCTGACCGCATGTTCCAGTTCCGATTTCATATCCCAGTCGAAATCGGCGCTGTCTTTCGTCAGATAACCCCATACGTCCTTGACGCCCAGCCGGACTTTAGCCGAATAGTGGTTCCACGTCTGGTGTTTAGGCGGCAAATGACAATCAACGCAGTGCGTGGTGACGCCGCTCCCGTTATTTACGTGCACCGACCGTTTCCAGCTATCCATCACATGCGGATGCACATGACAACTCATACATGACTCGTCACTCGAATAGTATACGGAAACCTGATATGCTGAAACAAACAGGGCAAAGCCGGTAATTGCTCCGGCTGCAAAAATCCATTTTTTCTTTCCTTTTTTCTTCGCTTCGCTTTTTCTTATTCTACCCATTTCACCCACTTTTTGTCATTGTTATAGCCGGATGCAATCATCGTTTCGATAAATTGCAACCCCCGCACGCCATCATAAACATTCGGAAAATCAAGGATTTCTTTCGACGGCGTTTCGCCCGCCGCACGCGCGTTAACGGTCAATGCGAAATTTCGGTATATATTCGCAAACGACTCGATGAATCCTTCCGGATGACCTCCCGGAATACGTATGTTCCATTTCGCCAGGTCGCTCAGGTAATCGTATCCGCTACCGACCCGGATTTTTTCTTCCGGCCTGTTCGACCATTTGGCATAGAGCGTGTTTGGCTCCATTTGAAGCCATTCAAGCCCGCCCTTGTCTCCGTAAATGCGTATGCGGAGGTTATTTTCTTCTCCCGTAGCAATCTGCGTGGATTGCAGGATGCCGGTGACGCCGTTTTCAAAATGCAGGAACGCAGCGGCGTCGTCGTCAATGGGTCTCCCGGGAGCAAACGCTTTCAGTTCCGCGCATAACTCCTCAACTTTCAGGCCGGTCACATATTCGCATAAATGCCATGCGTGCGTGCCGATATCGCCTACGCATCCGCCTTTGCCTGAAAGTTTGGGATCGGTGCGCCATCCGGCATTGTTGCCGCCCAGCAGTTCGATGCGCTGGGATAGCCATCCCTGCGAATATTCCACGTACACGCGGCGGAGAGTGCCCAGATCGCCGCGCGCTATCCGCGCTTTGGCTTCCTTGATAGCCGGATATCCGGAGTAAACATGCGTCAGGGCGAGCGTGCGGCCGCTTTTTTCCACTTTCTCCCGCAGCGATTTGGCTTCTTCGAGCGAGAACGTCATCGGTTTGTCAATCACCACATCATAACCGTGATCCAATGCCATGGCCGCGGGTTCATAATGCACATGATTGGGGGTTACCACCACGACGAATTGCATTCGCTCATCATCCGGCAGCAGGGCTTCTTTCTCGAACATCTCGCGATAAGTCCCGTAAATACGGTTGTCGGGCACAAAATAGTGGCGTCCCGATTTTAAGGATATTTCCGGATTTATACTAAAGCATCCGCATACCAATTCTATTTTGCTCTCCATGAGAGCGGCGCGTATATGGACCGATCCGATGAAGCCATCCAGGCCTCCTCCGACTATACCCATGCGTAACTTTCTGTTTTCCATACTGTTATTAATTTTATTGTTTATAGGATTATTTTTCAGCCTATAAAAGTAGTGGTTAATTTTATATTAGCAAAAAAAAAATGGAAAAATCTGTTTTTTTAGATTAGATAAACTTAGTTTTGGCAATAAAAATAGATGGATTTATTTTTTAATTCGTTCAACTTGCCGTATATTTGCCCCCATATATGGGAAATATGGAAGAGAAACAGATGGTTTTGCGGACGGAGGATCTGATAAAAAAATATCGTAACCGTACGGTAGTGAATCACGTGTCGGTCAATGTGAAACAGGGTGAGATTGTGGGACTGCTCGGACCGAATGGCGCGGGCAAGACGACGACTTTTTACATGACGGTAGGCCTTGTTACTCCCAATAACGGCAGGATTTTCCTGGATGATTTGGATATTACGGATTATCCCGTTTACAAACGCGCCCGTCAGGGTATTGGCTATCTGGCGCAGGAGGCTTCCGTTTTTCGCAAGATGACGGTGGAGGATAATCTCCGGGCGGTTCTTGAAATGACGGATAAGCCCGCGGATTATCAGAAAGAGAAAGTGGAAAGCCTGATTGAAGAATTTGGCCTGCAGAAAGTCCGCAAAAACCTCGGCGACCGCCTTTCCGGCGGGGAACGCCGGCGCGCCGAGATTGCAAGATGCTTAGCCATCGACCCCAGGTTTATCATGCTGGATGAACCTTTTGCCGGCGTGGATCCTATTGCCGTACAGGACATACAAACGATCGTAGGCCGTCTCAAGCATAAAAATATCGGAATCCTGATCACCGATCATAATGTCCACGAAACGCTGAGCATAACGGACCGCGCCTATCTGCTGTTCGAGGGGAAAGTCCTGTTCCAGGGAACGGCGGAAGAACTTGCCGCTAACGAGATTGTCCGCGAGAAGTATCTGGGCCGTGATTTTGAGCTTCGCAAGAAGACGCTTTGACGCATCCGCCAGGCATACTTTCGTCATGCAGGCAGCGCTTCCTCATTGATTTTGCGCATAAAACGAATAAGAACAGCCCGGTTGCCGCAATGAGAATGTTGACAAGCCATTCTCCGCTGTCCATGTTCACGCCGCCGGCCGCGGTTTCGGACGGAAATTCCGTCGACAGTCCGGTATAACTTGCCGCTATCGTTATCGCATTGTGAAGCATGTGAGCGAATACCGGCGCCCATATACTTTTACTCCAGTACAACAGGTATCCGAGAAATGCGCCTAAAAACAAACGCGGAATGAAGCCGTAGAACTGAAAGTGAATGGCGCTGAAAAGGGCTGCCACAAGCCAGATGGCGACATGCGGATTTTTTATCTTTTTCCGGACAAGGGACAGGAGGACGCCCCGGAACATAAATTCCTCGGTTATCCCGGCCATTACGGCGATGACGATTATGTTGACAACAAAAGGGAGGACGCCTCTTTCCGACAGTAAAGACTGTGTCACCTGCGTCAACCTGTCTTCGGTTTCGCGCATCATATTTTCCAGGGGCGCCATAAATTCGGGTAATTGTATTTCCGAATTAAGATATGCCGTCAGATCAATGACCGGCAGCAGAAAAATCACCATCAAAAATACTAATAAGTATGCGCGTACATTTATTATATGTATATGCAGAAATTTTTTCGGGTGATTACTGCAAAGATAAGCCGTAACAAGAGCCGGCAGCAGGAACGAAAGTATGCAGGAGCAGAACTGGACGGCATGAATATGATAGAATGACCCGCCTCCGTCGGCAGACGGATTCCCCGGCATCGCGACGATCAGGCTTCCGGCGACAAGACCGGCTATCACTCCGGTCAGGAACAGGTAGAACAGGATGCCTGTCTGGAATAGGACGGAACGGTTGGCAAAAATACCTTTCATAATATTATAAAAAAACTTCTGCCCAAAGACAGGCAGAAGTTATTAATTTATTGAATAAAAAAACTGTTTACTTTTTAGGTATAGCTTCTTTAACAACCATCAGGCGTCCTTCAAGCTCTTTTTCATTCAACTCTTCAATGGCTTTTTTCGCTTCGTCGTCATCTTGCATTTCAACGAAAGCAAAGCCTTTCGAACGACCCGTTTCACGGTCTTTGACTACTTTCACGGAATCAACGACTCCATAACGCTCCATCACTGATTTTAAATCATCTTCCCGAATACGGTAATTCAGGTTTCCTACGTAAATGTTCATAAAATAAAAATTAAAGAAATAAATAATGCCCGGCAAAGGAACGGATTTATTTTTGATAAACAAGTTTTTTTTGAAGAAAAATAAAATATTTATTTAAATTCATCCCACAATGCTGAAAAAATAGTTTTTTGTGTCGCATCCACCAGCTTTTGCAGCGCCTCTTTGTCGTCATTTTCTTTTTTGTGAGGCATGACCGGCGGATGTATAATCATTTCCATCCGGTGAGGGCGCACGTCCCATGAACTTGTCGGCATGACCTTGAACGGGCCGTTAAGCGTTATGGGAATGATAGGTTGCTGTTTGTCGACGGCTATCTGGTAGGCGCCTCTTTTAAAGCGCTTAAGATGTCCGTCCGGGGAACGCGAGCCTTCGGGGAAAATAATCAGCGAACGACCGTGTTTGAGGTTGAGCTCGGCTTGCCGCACACTTTTATGGGCGGAACGGGCGGAAGAATTGTCGACAAACGTGAAACCGGCCATGCGGCATGCAAACCCGACGAGCGGTATTTTGGCCAGACCTTTTTTCATCATCCATTTTATCGGTGCGCCGAGGTATCCGTATATAAGGAAAATATCGTAGGCGCTCTGGTGATTCGAGACAAACACGTATGACTGCCCCTTTCTTATATTCTCCCGGCCTTTTATCTTCACGGGGCATAGCGAGAGAACGCAGGCAATGCGCGCCCATAACATTCCCGGATAATAGGAAAAAAATTTTTCGCCGCCTGAAAGGCAGCCGGCGGCAACAATAATGGCCGTCAGCATGGTTATAATGGCGAAAACCGGCATTACAACAAGCCAAAAGTATACTTTATATAAGGTATGTAGCATAGTATTTCATTAAAAACATATGCAAAAATAAGAGGAAAAATGAATTTAGACATCATTTTTCTCCTAAAAAATTTTTCAAATCGGTATATTATTAGTTTATTTGTGGCAGAAAATAGAGATGACAAATTTAAAAATTGATACAATGAACACATTAATGAAGAGCTTAGGAGCTGTTATTCTTCTTGTTGGAGTGGGGATACTGTCTATTCCCACGATTATGGATATACGTAGCAATACGTTTTTGGGCATAGGATTAATCATTATCATTATTGGTTTCCTCGCCCACATACTCCTCAACAGGAAATTCGAATAATATCCTGCCGCGGCAAAATAATTGCGGGAGCGAGCGCATCAAAAAATGATGCGCTTTTTTATCTTTGTGCCTGCACCTTTCCTGCCGGTTCCATTGACTTGTATATGGCATCCTGAATGTGGGGGCGTATATCCAGCGAAAACAGTTTCGTGTTTGTCCGCGACGGATATGTGCGGTTACTGAGGAATATGAAAAACATATTATTGGCCGGATCAATCCAAAAACAGGTTCCCGTATAGCCCGTATGCCCGTAAACCGCCTGCGGCGCCAAACGTCCGCATGGAGACCGGGACGGATTCTTGGCGTCGGGCTTGTCAAATCCCAGCCCGCGGCGGCTTACCGGCGATTTGCTGCCGGTAAACAGATGACATGTCTTTTCGGATAAATATCTTTCTCCTCCGTATGTCCCGTTATTCAGGTATAACTGCATGATTTTTGCAAGGTCGACGGCTGAAGAAAAAAGCCCTGCATTACCGGATACGCCTCCCTGAAAAGCGGCGGCTTCGTCGTGAACGTATCCATGCACGGTCTGACGCCGGATAAACCGGTCGTTTTCCGTGGGTGCGACACACGATAAGTTCATTATATGCAGCGGATTATAGGTCGTGGACGACGCGCCGAGGCGGTCGAAGAAATGTTGGCGCAAAAATTTGTCCATCGGCTCGCCGGTCTGCTGTTCAATCATCATCTTGAGTAAAATGAAGTTGATACAGCTGTAAACGTACCTGCCGGGAGCGCTCTTTCGGGCGTTTTTTATGCCCGCCAGGATGCTGTCGCGGACAAACGCGTCGCTTATGAAAAAGTTTCGCGCCACCTCCGCATGAAATCCTTCCCGTTGCCTATCCGAAACAATCTTGGGGTTATATCCGAAACTTGTATTCACGTAGGTGCGCGCGTCGAACTGTACGGGATGCTGTCCGTCTCTGCTGCGGCTGTATAACGACCCGCGGAAGCTGCTGTTGTCGATAGCCTGCTCATAAAACGGGATGGTCGGGGGCAGGCCGGACTGGTGATAGAGCATATCCCTTATGACGATGTTTTTTTTATCGGAGCCGTCCAGTCCGGCCACGTATTTCGAGATTTTGTCGGATAGCTGAAAGTTTTCTTCATCATAAGATTTCATCAGGGCGAGAAGCGTCCCGGCAGCTTTTGACAGGGAGGCAAGGTCATAGACGGTTTCTTCCGTCACGGGCTGTTCCCGGGTATAGTCGTAGTGTCCGAAAGCCCTGTCGTAGATAATCATGCCGTCTTTCGCAACAAGCACCCGGCATCCGGGATACGCCTCCCCGTCAAGACCGCCCTGCACGATGGAATCTATCGCCTGCAGTTTGTACGGATTGATGCGGACTTCTTCCGGCTCATGAAATCCCAGCCTTGTTTTTTCGGTTTTTATTCCCACGCCCAAAGGGAACAAATCCGGTACGCCCACAGGCAAAGAGCCTTTGGCGGGAACGCCTCCAAACAGGATTTGTGCGGCATAGTTTTCCGCCATAGGCGTCGGCTCGTAAGCAATGACAACCGCCTGCGCCTTTTCGATGGAGTTCCTGAATTGTGCACACCGGTACGGGACGGTGAAAAAAACAAACACGACATCTTTCCCGGAAGCGAGCTTCTGCAGTTCCGCATGGTCTCCCTGCGTCGCGTTGTGAACGCTGCATATAATGAAATCGTATCCGTCCAGTTTGCCGAAGATGTTTGCCCTGTCGCTGTAGCCGGCATTATTCGGTATGCTGAAGCAGTCAATATCGTCATATTTCTTTAATGTGCGATGAAATTCGTTGTCGGTCAATCCTCCCAGCGCGACTGCCGCTATCCGTTTCCTGTCCAGCTGTTTCACCGGCAGGATGTTTTCCCGGTTTTTTACAATCGTGACCGCTTCGGCATTCAATCTGGCGTTGAGCCATTCCGCATGCGGCAGGTTCAGTCTTTCCTGCAAGGATTTGGCTGTTACGGTTTTGACGTGATTTAATCCGGCGATGTATTTATACCGCAATATTCTGCGGCACCGTTCGTCCAGTTCGGACATGTCAAGCTGCTTTTTCCTGACCGCCTGTCTGACCGCCTCAAATTCCTTTTCGGGATTGACAGGGCCTAAAAGAATGTCATTTCCCGCCTTGAGCGCCTGGACGGCCATACTTTCATTTCTTCTGGTGACCGCTCCTTTCATGGCAAGCCCATCGGTGAAACAAAGCCCACGGAATCCCAGCCGGTCCCGCAGCAGTCCGGCGACCACCCCGCCGGAGAACGAACTCGGACGGCCGTTTGTGCCCAGCGCGGGTATGTCCAAATGTGCAACCATGATACCGGACAAACCGCTTTCGATATATTTTCCGAACGGATACAACTCAACGTTTTCCAGCCGCTCCATATCATGGTTGATGACCGGTAACAGATGATGCGAATCACTGTCCGTGTCCCCATGTCCCGGAAAATGTTTGGCGACGGAAATGATACCGGCATTTTCAAGTCCCCTCGCGTATGCAATTGCTTTTTGCGCCACATCTTCCGGGTCTTCACCGAAAGAACGGATACCGATTACCGGATTTTCAGGATTGCTGTTAACGTCCACATCCGGTGCGAAATTTACGTGAATACCCATTTCGCGGCATTGCCGGCCGACTTCCTCCCCGTACTGTTCAATCAGTTTCAGGTCCGATATGGCGCCAATCATCATATTTTTAGGAAAACGCGTCGTATTGTTCAGCCTCATGGACAATCCCCATTCCCCGTCGAGCGCAATCAGTAACGGTATACGCGCTTCCCGCTGAAGCCGGTTGGTGACGGTTATCTGAGATTCGGGACTGCCCCGCTGGAACAGTATTCCGCCAATCTTCAGGTTATGGATGAGATTGATGAGTTTTGTGATGTTCCTCGTTTCGGCGACAGGCTCCGCAACAATCATGAAAAGCTGTCCGATGCGCTCCTCTTCGCTCATGCTGTCGAAAACCGAATCAACCCAGTGATTCATCGTACCCTCATTTACCGAAGCAAACAGATTGGGCACAACTTGCGGATAAACAGCTGTACAGGAGAGTATAAAGTATAAAAAAAGAAATATATGCCTTCGTTCCATATTTACATTTTATTGATTTCGGACGCAAAAATAATTTTTTTCTCCTGAATCGAATCATGTTTTTTGTTTATTTATGATACAATAACCTGAAAAAATAACGCGCTAAACTTGCCTGTTGAAAAAAAAACGCTACCTTTGCGACCGCTTTACGTAATCGCTGCCGGGAAAAGTGTTACCCGTTATGTTGCGTTTTGTTGTATTTTAAACATATAAAGAGCTTATAAACAATGGATTTAATCAAAGTTGCAGAAGAAGCGTTTGCTACCGGAAAGGAGCATCCGGCTTTTAACAGTGGTGATACGATTACCGTATCGTATCGTATCAAAGAGGGAAATAAAGAACGTATACAGCAATATCGCGGTGTTGTCATACGCATATCGGGTCATGGAATCAAAAAACGTTTTACCGTACGCAAGATTTCCGAGAATGTGGGAGTGGAGAGAATTTTCCCCATCGAATCGCCTTTTATAGAAAGCATCGTTATTAATAAGAGGGGTAAAGTTCGCCGCACAAGACTGTATTACCTGCGCAAACTTACCGGTAAAAAAGCGCGTATTAAAGAAAAAAGAATATCTTCCTGATTTTAAGGATAGTCATTTGATATGTGTTGATCATAAAAACGGGGTTGTCCGAATATACCGGGCAATCCCGTTTTTTTATACGGCGCCTTCCTCAATGGCCGATCTGAGATAAATTTTGTTTTAATCGAGGTTATTTTGCTGATATACGGTCATTCATTTGATTTGCAATATTCGAATATTCTAATCAAACGTCAGGATTTATCGCTGTCGCAAGTGATATTACTCGACCGCGTACAGAAAAAACTGCCGATTTCCGATAAGGATGCAAACAACCTGAAAAGAGAAGGGCTGATTGAGGGCAGGAAACCAAATTATTTTGTCGGGAAAAAAGTATCACAAATTACGGAACAAAAAGCCGCATACACTAAAAATAAGGCATTTGAAAAGCAATATTATTTGGATTTAATCATTAAATCAATCACTCAACACGGCAGTATGAAACGTAAGGAGATAGACGAATTGTTATGGAAAAAATTACCCGAATGGATGAGTAGCCAACAAAGAAAAACAAAGATAGGACATCTATTAACAGAATTACGATTGAAAAAATTAATCATTAATGTCGGGTCATTTAAAGATGCTAATTGGACTTTAAAAATGAGAGAAAGATGAGAGAAAAGTGAGAGAAAAGTATGCAGACATTCGGTAATATAGACCTTGTGAAACTGCACAAGACAGCCTTTCCATACAGTCGCAAAGCACCTGCTTCGGCTGTGTTGAAACGCTACGACCGGGCAACCGCAATGTGCGAAGCAGGCGAGTGTGTGGTCAGTGGTTTTCACTCGCCGTTAGAGCGCGATGTACTGCATTTCCCGCTCAAAGGACGACAGCCTGTTATCCTCGTGCCTGGGCGGACGATGTACGTGCAATTGCCCGAAGAACTTGATCAGCCATTCGCAGACTGACGTGCGAAACCGATATATAGTGGATATTGCCGACAATGTTGTTTTTGGGTGTTTGAATCCTGAAAGTAAAATTTATCCGCTGCTTCTAGAAATTCCGCTGACGCGGGAGCAAAAATTATTTCGCCTGTATTTCCAGTAACAGATCCGTTTCCGGTTGTGACGGGAGGGAGTCGGTTTGCGGGGCGGTAAGCGCTTTTGAGCCGTAATTATATTTCATGAGCCGGATGTCATCCATATAGATGCGGTGGTACGACGCGTTGGCATCGTTCATTATTACGTGTCCGTATACGCGTTCTACCTGTTTGGTTGCTATGGTTCTCACTACCGTTTCGTAATAGCCGTCGCCCGTAATGTCCCTGTTGACGGATATGACCGTATCGGCATGCACGGCATTTATCCGGATTCTCGGCTTATGCTTCAAATTGGGAAATATCCCCCATACCGACAGACCAAATACGTATGAACTGCCTGATGAATAAGGTTTTTGCGGTTTTATATCAAACGTGAGCGCATTGAAGACCCGTTCCGGCCTGAACGTAAAACTGCGGTTATAAACCCATACGTCTATCGAATCTTTTGCGGAAACATCTCCGGATAACGGATTCGGCTTAATATCGCCCAGAGAGGCAATATTTTCGTTTATATCTTTTAAGACAAGCCTGTAAATGCGCATATACAAATCCATATTCTCGCCATACCATACCAGCGATGAGTCATATTCCGCCTGTGTGATATGATGTTTGGCAAAGACGGCGTCATAAACAACCTGCCTCTCGTCGCTTGTCCTGTATGATTCGTAGTCTGTTTCGACAATTGCCTCCGCTATCTGCATATCATATAGCGTCGCCCTCATTTTTTTCTCGGAAATAATATGTTCGGGAACCCGGCTACAGGATGCTGCCATGCAGATTAACAGTATAATGCCATATATACGTAAATTATTCGTCATGAAGTTCTTTTTCCTTCGAAAAACTCGCAGACAAAGATTGCCTGTAGAATAAAAGCAGCGTAAAGACGCTTACGCAAATGGAAGAGTCCGCTATATTGAAAATGGGTCTGAAAAATACAAATTCCTGTCCGCCCCACAAAGGCATCCACAGAGGCCATGTCGTTTTTATGAGCGGGAAATAAAGCATGTCCACGACCTTTCCGTGCAGATAGGTCGAGTAACCGCCGTCTGCCGGCATGAGGGTTGCGACCTGGCCGTAACTGTGGTCGAACAGGACGCCGTAGAATGTGCAGTCGATGATATTACCGAGCGCGCCGGCAAAAATCATGGAGAGGCAGAGGATAAAACCGAATTTGAAGTCGCGTTTCACGAGTTTAAGGATAAAGCCTCCCAGCAGGCCGACGATAATGATTCTGAATATGGTAAGGATGTACGTATCGACAATCTCCAGTCCGAAAGCCATACCGGGATTTTCCGTAAAATAAATTTTAAACCATGAAAAAACCTCCATACTGTCGCCAAGCCGCATGTGCGTCTTCACCCAGACCTTGAAGGCCTGGTCGCAAACCAATAACAGGATAACAGCCAATACCGCACCCCATATATATTTTACCTGTTTTTTACTTAACGCCACTTTCTTTTGCTTCAATACTTAATGTTGCATGGGGTACTGCGCGCAAACGCTCTTTCGGAATAAGTTTTCCCGTTTCCCGACAAATACCGTATGTTTTATTCTCTATGCGAATCAGCGCCCCCTGCAGGCTCTGAATAAATTTCATCTGACGCTGCGCCAGGCGGCCCGATTCTTCTTTCGACAGGGTTGTCGCGCCTTCTTCAAGCACTTTGAACGTCGGCGATGTGTCGGAAACGTCATTCCCTTCGGAATTGGTCACTCCCGCCCGCAACTGTTCGTAATCACGTTTAGCGACATCCAGCTTATCTAAAATAAGTGTGCGAAATTCTTCCAGTTCTTCATCCGAATATCTCGTCTTTTCTGCCATAATCTTTTTTATTAATTGATTAAACTACAAAATAATTTATCACATCAAAAATACTATATAATTTATATATTCCATGCTAAATCAGTCAAATTTTTTCTATTTTCACAAACAGCCTGAAATCCTCGAAATCAAGTTCCACGCCATTTATTTGACCATCAATAATTTCGAGCGTTTCCGCAAGAACCTGTTTTTTTATGTAATCCTCATAATCCGTCACCGCTTCGTCCGTTTCGTCCGACGAAGAAATTTTCACCCGGATTTTGTCGGTTATCTCATAGCCGTTACTCTTGCGCAGATTTTGGATGCGGTTCACCAATTCGCGCGCCAGACCTTCTTTTCGCAAATCGTCCGTTACGGTTATGTCAAGCGCAATCGTGAGGTTGCCTTCATTGGCGACAAGCCATCCCGGAATATCTTCCGATATGATTTCGACATCGCCCGGAGCGATTCCGCACTCCTGTCCGTCGATGTTGAATGTAAACCCGCCGGCCTGTTCAAACAGAGCTATATCATCCTGCGACATGGCCTGTATGGATGCCGTGAGCTGTTTCATGATCTTACCGTAGCACGGCCCCAGTTTTTTGAAGTCGGGTTTGATTTTTTTTACGAGAATACCCGAAGCGTTGTCCACAAAATTCAGTTCTTTGACATTCACCTCGTTCAGCACAAGGTTTTTCACCGCTTCCATATCCTCCCTCTGTTCGTCGTTCAGCGCCGGCGCTATGATCGTCCGCAGCGGCTGACGTACTTTGATGCCCACTTTGCGCCGCAGGGCCAGCGCCATCGAGGAGACCGCCTGTGCTATCCGCATCCGGTCTTCGAGCGTTTTGTTTATCAGCGATTCGTCACAGAGCGGGAAGTCGGCCAGGTGAACCGATTCCGCCCGGTCGCGTCCCGTAACCGATACCAGGTCTGTAAACAGCCGGTCGGAGTAGAACGGAGCTATCGGCGCCATCAGTTTGCTTACGGTTTCGAGGCAGGTATAAAGCGTCTGGTATGCCGACAGTTTGCCGGCCGTCATGCCGCCGCCCCAGAAACGGCGGCGGTTGAGGCGTACATACCAGTTACTCAGATGATCATTCACAAAATCCGATATCAGACGCCCTGCGCGTGTCGGCTCGTAAGCATTGTAATATCCGTCGACCTCCCTTATCAGTGAGTTGAGAAGCGACAGGATCCAGCGGTCTATCTCCGGACGCTCGCTTACCGGCACATCGGGTTCGCTGTACGTAAACCCGTCGACATTCGCATAAAGGGAAAAGAACGAATAGGTATTATACAGTGTGCCGAAGAACTTGCGGCGCACCTCCTCTATTCCGTCGACGTCGAACTTCAGGTTGTCCCACGGAGACGCATTCGTTATCATGTACCAGCGCAAAGGGTCGGAACCGTATTTTTCGATTGTTTTAAACGGATCGACGCCATTGCCGAGACGCTTTGACATCTTATTGCCGTTCCTGTCGAGCACAAGCCCGTTCGATACCACGTTCCGGAACGCCACGCTGTCGAATATCATGCTTCCCAGCGCATGCAGCGTGAAAAACCAACCGCGCGTCTGGTCCACACCCTCGGCGATGAAATCCGCCGGATAAACTTCACGGTTGTCGAAAAATTCTTTGTTTTCAAACGGATAATGTATCTGGGCATACGGCATTGCTCCCGAATCAAACCACACGTCGATAAGATCCGTTTCGCGTTTCATCGGTTTGCCGCTATCCGACACAAGTATGATATCATCCACGTATGGACGGTGAAGATCGATTTTGTTATAGTTCTCTTCCGAATAATCTCCGGCGACGAAACCCGCTTCCTTATAGGGATTACCCGTCATAAATCCGGCGGCGGCGGATTTTTCCATTTCATCGTACAATTCCCCGACAGAGCCTATGCATTTTTCTTCCGCGCCGTCGTCCGTCCGCCATATCGGAAGCGGCGTTCCCCAGTAACGGCTGCGGCTGAGATTCCAGTCCTGCAGGTTTTCGAGCCACTTGCCGAAGCGTCCCGAACCGGTGCTCTGGGGTTTCCAGTTGATCGTACTGTTAAGCGCCATCATGCGTTCGCGGCAGGCCGTCGTCCGTATGAACCAGCTGTCCAGCGGATAGTAAAGAACCGGCTTGTCCGTACGCCAGCAATGGGGATAGTTGTGTATATGCTTCTCAATCCTGAACGCCAGCCCCTGCTGTTTGAGCATGACACTCAGGTCGATGTCCAGCGTTGGGGCATCGGCAGGAAGCGTATCGTCGTATTCATTTTTCACATAACGCCCTGCAAATTCCTTATACAGGTCAACATTAATGTTGTTCTTTACAAACTCGGGATCCAGATCTTCCAGTTTGAAGTACTTACCTGTGAGGTCTACCATCGGACGTCGGTTTTCATCTTTGTCCAACAGTAATAATGCAGGGACATCATTTGCTTTGGCCACTTTGGCGTCGTCGGCGCCGAAAGTAGGGGCTATATGTACGATACCTGTACCATCTTCAGTAGTTACAAAGTCTCCGGAAAGAACCTTAAAAGCATTTTCTCCCGGATTTACCCAAGGCATCAGTTGCTCATATTCCATTCCGGCAAGGTCTTTACCTTTCCACTCTCCGGCTATACGATAAGGGATAAGTTTGTCCCCTTGCTTATAATCTTCAAGGGGCATGCTTTCCGCCTTTTCATTGAACATGCTGAATACAAGTGATTTAGCCATTACGGCAGTCATCTTGTTTCCGGTGTAGGGATTATAAGACTGTACTGCTACATAAGCAATTTCGGGGCCTGCAGCCAATGCAGTATTGGATGGCAGTGTCCAGGGTGTGGTTGTCCAGGCAAGGAAAAACGCTTCGCCGAACCGGGACATTTCAGCTTTGGGATTCTTTATCTTAAACTGGGCTACGCAGGTTGTATCCTTTACGTCCCTGTACGCTCCCGGCATATTCAGCTCGTGTGTACTAAGACCTGTTCCGGCAGCGGGTGAATACGGCTGT
>JAIRYY010000350.1 GCA_031267485.1 Tannerella sp. | reverse complement strand
ATTAAGAATTAAGAATTAAGAGTTCCATCCATCAGGATTGCGATGAATTAATCCGTTTATTAATCAGCATCGTAAAAACCTCAAAAGAAAAACCGTGACAAATAATTCAATTCTCCATTCTCAATTCTCAATTAATTAACTATGCGTGTAATTATCATCGAAGACGAATACGCTCCCCGCCGGATGCTGCGGGAGAAGCTGGAGCAACTCTTTTCAGACATGGAAATCGTTGCCGAATGTGAAAATGCGGAAGACGCCCTGATAGATTACCTCGTGAAACCCGTCAGCCCGGAGATTCCGGTAAACAATCGCTATCTTTGCGATTATTTTAAATTATAGCACAATGGAAACAAAGGTATTTAAACGTTTGCCTTACGGCATCTCGAATTTTAAGGTTCTCAGGAACAAAAACTATGCGTATGTCGACAAGACGCGGTTTATCGAACTGCTGGAAAACGAAAGCAACCCCAACCGGTTTTTCATACGGCCGCGCAAGTTCGGGAAAAGTCTGTTCCTGACAATGCTGCGCTATTATTACGACCTGAACGCTAAAGACGAATTTGAACCGTTGTTCGGCGATTTGTACATCGGACGGAATCCGACGCCCGAACGGAACAGCTACGCCATGCTGGAGTTCGATTTTTCGGGAGTAAAAACCGCCAGCCAGGACAATTTTGTAGAATCTTTTTCAAGTTATGTGCAGGAAGTGATCATCCGGTTCTTTGACAATTATAAAAATCTTTTTCCGAATACGGAGCAACTTGTGCAAAGAGTTAACGAAAAAAAATCCGGCGTCGACGCACTGGATACTGTATTTAATACCGCATCGATATACAACATAAATATCTATCTCATTATCGACGAATATGACCATTTTGCGAACAATCTGATTGCAATGGGAAATCAACAGGGAAAAGATTTTTACGAAACGATGGTGAAAGCCAACGGCCTTGTCCGTAATTTTTATGAAAAAATCAAAGCAGCCGGCAAATTATCGCTCCGGCAGACCTTTATTACCGGCATTTCGCCCGTCATGCTTCACGACGTGACCAGCGGGTATAACATTGCCGAACTGCTTACGCTTGACCTTCATTATAACGAAATGCTGGGTTTTACCCAGGCGGAAGTTGACGCCCTGATAGATGAAACGGGCGTCGAACGGAAGTTTATCAATGTGGATATGGAAGCCTGTTATAACGGTTATCTGTTTAATCCGGACGGTGAAAACCGCTTATATAATCCGACAATGGTACTTTCGTTTTTCAAACAGATACTTAAAACCGGAAAACCGCCGACACAAATTATCGATTCGAACCTGCAAATGGATTACGGCCGACTGACGGCGCTCATACGGAACGAAAACAACAGGAATACTCTGCTCGAAATACTCCGGGAGGGTAAGATAGTTTCGAGAATACTGGAAACATTTTCCATCAATCAACTCTACGACGAGGACTATTTCATCTCGCAACTGTTCTATCTCGGACTGCTGACCATAAAGGACGGCTACGTTTTAATGGCCACGCTGTGTATCCCGAACTACACGATCAGGACTTTGTACTGGGAGTACCTGGCAAAAGAGATAGCCGGTACCTCGCCCCGCATGACGGTTTCCACAACACGGTTGAACAGCGCCATCAATGCTTTGGCCAACGAGGGCGACGTGCATGAATTTATCGCCTACGTTTCGGAGAACGCTTTCAGCAAGCTGTCGGATCACGACTTGCGGCAATTTGATGAAAAATATATTCAAATCCTGCTGCTGGCCTACCTGTTTATGAACCGGCTCTATATCCCGATGAGCGAATACGAAGCCGTTCCGGGACGGACGGACATCTATCTGCAACGCAACCCGACCATGCCGGACGTGCGTTACGAATGGATATTTGAATTGAAATACTGCAAAGCCTCGGCTTCGGACGCCGAAATTGCGGCGCAGCGCGAACAGGCGGTCGGGCAGCTGAACAAATACCTCCGGTCGCACCGCCTGAAAGAACGCAAGGATTTGAAAGCCGCCGCTATCGTGTTTATCGGGAAAAATAAATTTGAAATCACGGAGGTTTAGAGGAAGGCAGAAAGCGGAAGGCAGAAAGCAGAAAGCAGAAAGCGGAAGCAGAAGGCGGGAAGCAGAAGGCGGGATCTCGCTGGCGCGGGCTTGTAGCCCGTGCCGTTTTGCAGGGTACCGGTCGGCACGGACTGCAAGTCCGCGCCAGCAGCGTACCGTCGTCATTGCGAGGGCGCAGGCGATGTAGAGACGCGCTTTATCGCGTCTTCCCCGTCATTGTGAGGAGGAACGACGAAGCAATCGCCGATACACGTAGAGATTGCTTCGTTCCTCGCAATTACGAGGAAGCGGAAGGCAGAAAGCAGAAAGCAGAAGGCGGAATGTCAATGTTATAGAGCAAAAAAGGGACGAACCTCGCGGCTCGCCCCTTCATCATATATGTGCACTCTTGCACATTCTTAATTCTTAATTCTTAATTTTAAACTGTTTATTTTG
>JAIRYY010000283.1 GCA_031267485.1 Tannerella sp. | reverse complement strand
CACGACGATATCCGCTCCTTTTCCTGTATGGCCGAAACCCTGCCGGTTGAATCAAATCGGCAAAAGGACCATGCATCGCCTTCCGCTTCGGCGCAGGGAATGATTCCCGCTGCCCGTTTGTCCTGCATAAGCGCCAGCAGCGTTTTGCTTTCAAAGTAGGTGTCGCAGTTATAGACGGCAATTGCATCGCCGGGCGGCACAAGGGGCGCGGCGAGCAACGCCGTCTCCATCTGTCCGCGCGTCGGCTGTTGCAGTTCCAGCCACCGTACGCTGGCGAAAGGATACGAGGAACGCAGGCGTGCCAGCATCTTCTCTTTGACGCGATGCGCGATGCGCGTCACGACAATGACCGTGTCGCCGGCGCATACGGGCAATGAGCGCAGAGACCATTCCAGCAGAGTGACACCGCGAAGCCGGACAAGCGGCTTGGGCGTCGACCCGAACCAGGCGCCCATGCGGGAGCCTTCCCCGGCGGCGCATATTATCCAACTGATCGGCATCAGTTATACCCCCTCTCCTCATTGCCCTTGACGGCGTATTCGTAAAGTTCGACGGCCCGGACAAGCTGGCATGCCATGCGCGCCGGAGAATCCGCGTGCAGCGGGAGCATGGAGAGGAAAAGCGAACCTTCATACAGCCGCAACCTTCGCAACGGTATCTTCCACGCCGGCAACCGATTGAGAAAACAATTCCGCAACCTGAGCAGACCCGGCAGAGACGGAATATGCAGACCCGGCGTCAGATCCGGCCGCAGGCGCACTTCGGCAAGGTCATAGGCGATCAAATCATAGCCGCCGAGAAAAGAATGACTGAGCTTTGCCAGATCGTACCATGCGGGCAAAAAGCCTGACGCAACATCGCCGGCGTTCAGACCGCGCGGGTCTACCAGTTTTATGCCGCCCGAAAGCGGATTGAATAAAATATTGGAGAAAAACAGATCCCCGTGTGAAAAAACAAGTTCCTGTTCCGGCGCGGTCCGAATATCCCGCTCCAGCGCCCGGCAATACGCCTCAGCGAAGTCACGGAATGAAGGCAGTCGGAACAGTTCGCATATCCTGTCCAGCGAGCCGCATACGGGGAGCTTGCAAACAGCCCCCGCCCGCTCCCGCGTCTTGTCGAGAAACGCCTTTGCGGCGGCCTGCCGGTATTCTTGCGTTGTGATCCGCTTTTTCGGGCATGCGGCCAGATAAGATTCCAGTTGCCGCAACAGGGCCGCGCAGGTCGTTTCATTGTCGAAAACGCCGTTCAGCAGAGATTTGCCGACATCCAAAGATGGGATGATTTCAATTTCATAGGATGCGCCCGCCGTATTTCGCACCAACTCTCCCACATGAGGAAACCAAGGACGTACCGCCTCGGGTACGGCGGACAGGAAGGCGTATTCAGCCGCTATTTTTGCCTTGTCGGCGGAAAATTTTCGAAAATAACCGGTTCGGGATACCTCAAGCACATTGAAAAAGCGCAGAGAAAAAGCATTGCTGAAGAGTCGCAGCACGGAAACCACATCGCGCAGGTCCGCGAAACATCCCGCAGGCGCTGTGAGCCGGGCCGTTTCCTGTTCGCCGCCTGCGCCGTCGCGGACGGCGGGGAGCTTGACCAGCGCCGGCCTTTCGCCGTCGTCATACCTCGCATAGACATACAAAGGCAGGCCGGAGCACAGGGCTTTTTTTACAGCATGGTCAAACCATTCCGTATCGACGGGAAAGTTCCACATATCAAAAAACAGCAGCGGATCTTCAGACGGCGCAATGTCGTCACCCGGCAGAAATGTCTCGGGAAATTTTTCGCTGCTGTAAGTTATATGACAATCGCGCAGACTGGGCAGGCTCTCCAGCATTTGCCGGTACGTTTGTTTGCCGAGTCTGAGTCCTTGCAGATGCGCGATGCCCAGTCCGCGCTGCAGGAATGACATGGGTTTCGGCGCGGCATAGGCCAGCATGTTCACCGCCATATCCCGCTCCCCGACCCCGCGCCGTTGACGGCGGGAAAATTTTTCAGGATTCTCTGCGATATCCAGCACATTCCCAGGATTCCCGTCAAAATCCCGAGCGGCTCCGCAAACATGCCGGGTTGCGCGTACACGGCATAGTCCGCGTCGAGCGGCAGTCCGAGACCCGTCAAAATACGCCCGACGGCGCGGAGGGACGCTTCGGTCAACGCTCCGCCGGCTTGACGATAGGCAAAGATGTCCATGCACCATGCGAACATGCTCAACAGGAGGACAAGCGCCAGACTGCCCCGCTTTTTCCAGGGGAGCGCATGAAGATTTTTTTCGGCGGCGGCAAGCAACGACAAAATTTTCGTATCTCCCGAGAACGGAATTCGCACCTCAAGGATATTTCTCTCCAGACGTTTCAGGATAGCACCGACCGAATACAGGGCGAGAGCAAGGATCGTCAGTAAAAACATCAGAAGCAATATCAGTTGCGGCCGCATATCGAAGGTAAAAATCATCAGCGGCAACAAAACTATAATATCAAACAGTCGGGTTAAAAATATCGTTACTCCGGCAATAAAAAAAGTTTGCCTGTTGAAAGCGGCAAATAAAAGAATAAATATGCAATCATAAGCCAAAAGACCGACCTGATATGACACGACAGCAGCAAGCATGTGAAAGAACCATATCATTAAAAAATCTTTTTTCATTTTACCGAAGCAAAAATATAGACGGATAGCCCTGATAAAATGACTGGAAGCCATTAAAAATACGGCAACAGTATCATCAAAAGTTACTTGAGTCATTTTTATGTAAACTCATACGTAATTGAAAACTGTATTTGAGAATACGTTGTATAAGTTGCAACCTGCTCATTATATTTATGTTCCAACGCGATGTACCGTATTCCCTGTTTTGTATCAGGACCGGGAAACGGACAATATTCAAGCCGGAACGCAGTGCTGCTGCATAAACGTACAGTTCCAGCGCAAAGTCGGAAGGTGGATTCTCCCAATTTTCGTAGAATGAGCGATGAAAAACATTCGGTTGGCCGTTGATGTCCCAAAATGGCTGCTGGAACAACAAGCTTTCCATTATACTCATGCCGCAGGTAAAAAAACGGTCGCCAGCTGTGCGTGCGCAACGTTTTCCTTTGAGGTACAGGCGCGCCGGCCGATCCGATTTTTCCAGAATTTTCAGGGCGCGCAGCACGTCCATCGGGTCAGTCTGCATATCTCCCTGCGTCCAGCCCAAAAATTCGCCGCCTGCCGTCTTCAGTCCCTGAAGTATGCCGTGTCCGTATCCTTTGTTGGTTTCCACCCGGACGGGAACTATACAGGAATTGCGCTCCGGCGCTGAGCGCACCAGTTCTGTTGTGGCGTCCGATGAACCGTTGTCCACCAGAATAATTTCCATGTCAGGCCGTTCCGTCGTCAACGCATCCAGACGGCGCAGCAGGCTTGGAAGAATTTCTCCTTCGTTGTAGCAGGGTATAACCAAGGACAGTTGCATATACGTCTCTTGAATTGTATCTATACACTCCGGGCGCTGTGGGTTGCCTCAACGGCATTGATTATATATACGGTGCCGCCCAATCCATATCGTCCGAATTCACGTGCCGAAAAACTGCTATCCTGCAAAAATTCTCGAAAAGCCAATGATTCACCCGCATCATATTTACCTTTGTAACTCAAATAATCATCAAATATAATTATGGTTCCGACTTGAATGACTGACTTGCAAAAATTCAGGGCTTCTTTAGCCCCCGCGTATGTATCACAGTCAATAAGAATAATGCGCGCCTTTGTTATCCCATATTTTTCCGGTCCATCTTTCAGCGATTCATTAAAGTATCCTTTTATTAATTGGATGGTATGAATTTTTCTAAACCTTTTTACCCTGTCATCAACTTTTTTGTAACTTGTCGCAAAATTTTCATTCACAAAAAATGGATGCCTGTCGATTTCCTCAAGTTCGCCGAACCCCGCGAAGGAATCAAAGCCGAAAAATCGGGGGGGGGGGGCAGTAGTACCTTCTTGAAATTTTTTGCTTTGATTATATGCACGCACAGCATGACAAAAAGAAGAGCCTGTAAATACTCCGAATTCCAAGTAGTCTCCGCTGATATTTTCTACAGCCGTATAATAAAACATCATTGATAACATTTTATATTTTTCAATGTTACCTATAGCAACGGGTGGGAGTAATGCTATAGCTTTTGATACTATCCATTGAAGGAAGTTTAAATTTACAAGAATTCCATATTTAGAACTCATAGATACTCCTTATTTCGAAAGAAATTATGCTTCTTAATACTACATTAACATAAATTGATCTTAGAATTTATGTACTTGCTAAAACATTGAATCCATATTTAAATATTCAAATGAGCCAAAATGACCAAGAAGATCGATACTTTATTTCTTAAATTAATCTAAAATTATATCTGCATTTGCCCTATGCATAAGATCATAAGTGAATGAATTAGTTCAGTTAATTTTTATTAATGATATATACGGTGCCACCCAATCCGTATCGTCCGAATTCACGTGCCGAAAAGCGCTATCCTGCAAAAAATCCTGAAAAGTCAATGATTCACCTGCATCATATTTACCTTTGTAGTTCAAATAATCATCAAATATAATTATTGTTCCTACTTGAATGATTGATTTGCAAAAATTCAGAGCTTCCTTAGCACCTGCATATGTATCGCAGTCAACTTCGCCGATTAAGAACTTCTGTACGTGGAATGATTGGTGAATTGCTCATAATACGGCTACACCCTCGTTAATACGAAGGATAAAAGAAAAAAATGCTGAATCAGCATGCATATTTAATAGGTATAAAACATAAGATAATCGCCGGAAGCCTTCAAAGAAGAGCATCGTAATTCCATGGAAAAATTTCCTCGGTTCGTGGTAATGGGAGGCGTGATGGAGAAGAGGATAAAACGGCTGTTCTCATCTTCCCGGCGACCCGTCCAAACGCCGCCGCCAGCCTTGTCTTGCAATCGCAAATCGGCACATGCGCCCAAGGCTTCATCCAGAATCACAGTGACGAAGCGAAGATGGGCGGTATCGGTTTGCGGCGCGACTTCAATGAGAGATTTGGGTGCCACAGGTACAGGATCGCCTGTAGTGGCAAATGGATGACGAATAACGGTCAATTTTCCCTGTGAGGCATCAGACTCAACGTAACAGTTGATGGACCATTCCGGAAAGAGCCCGATTGCGGCTGGATATTTGCTCAGTAGTTCCTGGGCGGTTATAGGCCAGATGGGCAGTAATAAAATTTCGGAAGCGCTTGTTGATGGTTTTGGTGAAACTTGTGCTGCTGTAAATTCTGGATAAACTCTGATAAACAGTAAGGAAAAAATTAATTGTACAACGCAAAAATAAACCAATAACCGTTCAGCAAATTTTATACTTTTTATATTAGGACATATTTTATATATTTGGGATGCAATAATAAAAAATATAAGAATAATCGAGATAAATGGGAGAAAAAAATGACGATTAAATACAAGAAATGGATCTAAAGTATATAGATGATCGCCTCTCCAGTGAGCATTTTTAAAGATAATATTTCCCATTAGAGTTATACTGATAAGTAAAC
>JAIRYY010000257.1 GCA_031267485.1 Tannerella sp. | reverse complement strand
AAATTTACCCGGATGGATTGAAAATTCTCTTAAATGATATTTGTTTTTTTTGGAAGTTTTCCCTATGATGCGCGCGGCGCGCGTGAAGCTAAGCGGTAAACCTGCCCATCTCTCTCTCTCTCTCTCTCTCTCTGCAAGAATCGTGCCAAAACCTCTCATCCAAAGGATTGGACGGGAGTTATACGGAATGTGAGATGGCGAGAAAATATTCATATTATTATGCTTCGTTTTCCATGAACTTCTTGTGAATTTCGCCTGCAAATATAAACACATATTTCAAAAAAACAATATTTTGCCGTAAAATATTGTGCGGGCGTATCAAAAAAGGAAGAAAATGACAAAAAGCGTATCAAAAAAAGAAGAAAAAAGAAATATTTTTTGCATCCGCAACACCGGACCCGTCACCGGCGAGGCCGGGAGGGTTTGCGATTACGGGGGCGGGACGGCGGGAAAATCGCCCGTACAATAATCCGGGGATATGCGCGTTATCTTTAATACTGTAAAAAAATTGGATTCACACATGCAGGAGAAGAACTTTATCATACGGGGGTTACGGTTTGACGGGCGCCGACGGGCGCTGGGGGTATGGGCGGCAGGCCTGATAATCGCGATGATGGCGGGGTGCAGCGATATGGACAATTATTCCGTCAGCCCCAATCACCGGCTCTCGTTTTCGACCGACACGCTGTCTTTCGACACGGTGTTTACGACGGTCGGCTCCATGACCCGCTATTTCATGATATACAACCGGAACGGCGAGGCGCTGAATATTGAGCGAATCGCGCTGGCGAACGGGCGGGAAAGTAATTTCCGTATCAACGTCGACGGGCGCAGGGGGGATTTGTTCAGCAATATCCCTGTCTGGAAAAACGACAGCCTTTACGTGATGGTCGAGGTGACGGTCGACCCGAACGGCGAAAACACGCCGTTCGTCATATACGACTCGATTGTGTTCGTCACGAACGGCGCCGTGCAGTCCGTCAAACTCGAAGCGTACGGACAGAACGCGCATATCATGAGGGGCGGGACGACGTTTGCGGGCGACGCGACGCTTACGGCGGAAAGGCCTTTCCTGGTTTACGACAGCGTCATGATACCGGAGGGGGTGACGGTCAGCATCGAACCGGGCGTCGCCTTTTACATGCACGGCAAGGCCAGGTGGCTGGTCGACGGCACGCTGAAAGTGAACGGCACGCGGGACAGGCCGGTCACGTTCCGCGGCGACCGGCTGAATCATTATTCCGTCTCAATCTCGTACGATAACGTACCGGCGCAGTGGGACGGGCTGTTTTTCCGCGCCTCGAGCTTTGACAATGAACTCCATTACGCGTCGATAAGGAACGGCATTTCGGGGCTTGTCTTTGAACCGTCGGAGACCGGCCGGAAAAAGATGACCGTAAGCAACTCGCAGATAAAGAACATGGACGGCAATGCGCTGTGGAGCGTGAACTGCCATATCGAAGCCTCCAATACGGAGTTTGGCAATGCCGGCCGGTACCTCGTCATGCTTGCGGGCGGGAAATATCAGTTCTCACACTGCACAATGGCCAATTACATGCCGGGCAACTTTATAAGCAACCTCTCCAGCCGGTTTGAGAAGTGCCTTACCCTGTCGGATCATGTCCCCGGCGGGGAGGAGGGCGACGGGCAGACGTTCCCGCTGCAGCAGGCGCGGTTCGACAACTGCATAATCGACGGCAACATGCAGGATGATTTGTCGACGGAATACGGCGGCGAAATCCGTTTCCTGACCGGCGAAGATTATGTCGGCGGCCACGACGAAGCGTTCAATTACCGCTTCAACCACTGCGCCGTCAAGACCAAAAGGACGGATAACGGGCGTTTCGTCGAGGTTCTGTTTGCCGAAAGCCCGAAATACATGAAAAGCAGCGGGATAAACAGGGACGGCAAATATGATTATGTGTTTGATTTTCGCCCGGATGATGAATCCTCCGTCATAGGAAAGGCCGACCGCGCCGTCGCGGAACTGTATCCCGTCGACCGCCTGGGCGTTAACCGGCTTACCGGCGAACACGGGCCGTCAATAGGAGCTTATGAATATGTGCCGCGGGAAAAGGAGAAATAAAATGCCCCTGAAAAAAATTACGCCGTTCCTCTGCTGCCTCCTGATATTGTCGGGATGCACAAACTCAAACGCTCAGTCGCAGAAACGCCCGGATAAGAATCAGCAGCTGGAAACTTCCGGCAAAAGTCCGGCGAATAACCGCAATAATAACAATGATAAAGAGAGCGACTTCCGCGTCATGTTCTATAACGTGGAAAATCTTTTCGACACGTACGACGACCCGCATAAAAACGACAACGAGTTTCTGCCCGGCGGCGCCATGCGCTGGACGCCCGGCCGCTACCGCCTGCATCTGCGCAGGACCGCGCAGGTAATAAGCGCCGTCGGGGAATGGGGAACGCCTGCCGTATGCGGCCTGTGCGAGGTCGAAAGCGACACGGTATTGACGCACCTGCTGAACCGCACGCCGCTCCGTGAACAGCATTACAGCTATTGCATGACGGCGGGAAGCGACGCCCGCGGGATAAACAACGCGCTGCTTTATCAGCGGGATAAGTTCCGCTACCTTGGCCACTCGTCGGAACGGATACCGTTCACGGACAAAAACAGACGTTCACGGGACATCCTGCACGTGTGGGGAGAAGTGATTAACGGCGAGCGGCTGGATATTTTCGTCTGCCATTTCCCGTCCCGTTCGGGAGGCGAGAAAGAATCGGAGCAGCGCCGCATGGACGCCGCCGGATGCCTTCGCCGGTTATGCGATTCCGTTTTTGAAATGAACGGCGACGCCAATATCATTGTGATGGGCGATTTCAACGACAACCCCCGCGATAAAAGCATACGGATATTGACGGAAAGCGCCGTCAAGGCTGAATACAGCCTGATAAACCTGTTCGGCGACCCGGGCCGGCTGAATTTCGGCGGCTCGCACAAGTTTCAGGGCGAGTGGTCGCAGCTCGACCAGATGATGATAAGCCGGAACTGGAACAGATACCTCCGCGAGGGCAGTCCGCAAATATTTGTCCGTAGCTTCCTGCTCACCCCCCGGGACAGCCGCGGCGAACAGTCTCCGTTCCGCAAATACGCCGGCCGGTTTTATAAAGGCGGATACAGCGACCACCTGCCCGTTTTCGCCGATTTTTTGCTACCTTTGTCTCCGGAAAAATCAGAATGAGTCTCCATGAACAAAACCCTCTCGAAAATCATCGTGATTCTTGCGGCCACGCAGCCATTCGTGCGGGCCGAAACGGAGCGCCGGCCGGAAGCCGGAGCGGAGCGCCGTGCGGCCGGCGTGCCGGAAAGCATCCGCCTGTCGAATCCGTTTGACTTCCCGATGCAGTTGTCGGGGGCTTTCTGCGACCTGCGCGCCGGGCATTTCCACGCCGGCATCGACGTTCGCACGGGAGGCTCCGAGGGTCATGCCCTGCATGCCGTACAGCGGGGTTATGTCTCGCGCGTGTCGGTCAGCCCGTGGGGATATGGCCTGGCCGTTTACGTCGCGCACCCGGACGACAGCATCGTCACCGTTTACGGCCATCTGCAGCGGTTCAACAGCCGCCTGGCCGATATGGTGCGGGAAAGGCAGTACGGAAGCGAAAGCTATGCCGTCGATTTCAGCCTGAATCCCGGCGTAATGCCGGTCGGACAGGGCGATATAATCGGATACAGCGGCAATTCCGGCAGTTCGGGCGGGCCTCACCTGCATTTTGAAGTGCGCGACATGCGGACGGATGAACCGCTCGACCCGCTTGTCTTCTACCGGCAGCATGTGCCGGACACGCGCAAGCCCCACGTCGCAGGCCTGATGATATACCCTGTCGAAGGCCTGGGAATGGTGAACGGCAGCAACCGCAAACAGGCCGTCGAACTCAAATATGATAAAAACGGCAATCCCGTCATCACGGCCGTTATTGAAGCCTGGGGTGAGATTGGCCTGGGGATAAGAGCCGTCGACCGGATGGACGGCGCCGGTTTCTCCTACGGGATAAAAGATATTCTGCAGACGGTGGACAGCGTGGAAACATACCGCAGTTATGCCGACCGCTTTTCGTTCGGCGAATCGGGATATATCAACAGTTATGCGGATTATGGGGAATGGTCGCGCAACCGTGCGTTTTACATCAAAACGTTCGTCGAACCCGGCTGCCGTCTCCGTTTCGTCGCAAGCCGCAATTCCGGGAAAATAACGGTCAGCGAGGAGCGCATATACCATGTGACGGTCAGGCTGACCGACCTGTATGGCAATACGTGCGAGGCGCCGGTGGAAATAAGGGGGAAAAGGCAGGAAATAACGCCTCCCGACACAGCCGGCGCAACGCTGATGAGGTGGTACGATTACAGCACGTTCGGTTCGCCGGGCGTCCGCCTCACGATTCCGCGAGGCAGCCTTTACAGCAGCCTTTACATGCGTTACAGCGTTTCCTGTCCCGGCGACGGCTCCGTTCGCGGCCGGCCGGCCGCCGGCAGAGGCGCCGCTTTTTATTCGGCGGTTCACACCCTGCATCCGTCGCCCGTACCGCTGCACGGGCCGGCACAGTTATCAATCCACATGGGCCGCATGCATGAACAGGCCGGTACGGAACAGTTCGGCATAGTCCGCGCAGACGCCTTCACCGGAAAACTTTCGTGGATTGGAGGCGTTTACCGCGACGGCTGGATGGACGCCGACATAAGCGAACTGGGGACTTATGCCGTCTCGCGCGATACCGTCCCGCCCGTCATAACGCCCGTCGACCCGGTCAAATGGCGCGGGAGGAAACAGATGCTGATTCGCATAACCGACAACCTGAGCGGCATTTCCACGTACAGGGGCGAGATTGACGGCAGCTATGCGCTGTTTGAATTTGACGGCAAAAAGGCGATGCTCTCATACGATTTTGACGACGGACGGTTACATCCCGGCTATCATCACCTGAAACTCACTGTTACGGACAGATGCGGAAACCGATCCGAATACCGGCACGCCTTCACGTGGTAAAATTATCCCGCCCGGCCGTGCGCCATAAGTAAATTTTTCATACCTTTGATGCGTTTTTTAATGGTTGAAATAAAAAAGTGCATGTAAAATATGGAAAATAAGGAATTGACAGAAGACATAAGAAAAAAGGCGCAGACATGGCTGGGCAGGGATTATGACGAAACCACGCGCCGTCAGGTGCAGTCCATGCTGGACAATCCCGACCCGGCGGACCTCATCGAATCGTTTTACCGGGATTTGGAATTTGGAACGGGCGGTCTGCGCGGCATCATGGGAGCAGGCTCCAATCGCATAAACCGATATACCGTAGGCGCGGCAACCCAGGGGCTGTCGAATTACCTGAAAAAGGAATTTGCCGACCTGGAGGAAATAAAAGTCGTCATCGGACACGACTGCCGCAACAACAGCCGCGAGTTTGCGGAAATATCCGCCGGCATCTTCTCGGCCAACGGGATACGGGTCTACCTGTTCGATGACCTGCGTCCGACGCCCGAAATGTCATACGTCATACGCAGGCTGAAGTGCCAGAGCGGCATCATACTCACCGCCTCCCACAACCCGAAGGAGTACAACGGCTACAAGGCTTACTGGGACGACGGGGCGCAGATGATAGCCCCGCACGACAAGAACACGATTGCGGAAGTGAACAAGGTGCGCACCGCGGCGGATATAAAATTCAACGGCGACGGAAGCCTTGTCGAAATCATAGGCGGGGAGATTGACCGGGCGTATATCAACGACCTGAAGACGGTTTCGCTGTCGCCGGACGTCATCTCCCGGCATCACGGGATGAAAATCGTCTACACGCCGATTCACGGGACGGGAGTGCAAATCATCCCCGCGGCGCTGAACAGCTTCGGCTTCACAAACATCATCCACGTCCCGGAACAGGACGTCGTGAGCGGCGATTTCCCGACGGTCGTATCGCCCAATCCCGAAGAGCCTGCGGCGCTGTCGATGGCGGTGGACAGGGCGGTGGAGACGGATGCGGAGCTGGTGCTTGCCTCCGACCCCGATGCCGACCGGGTTGGCGCCGCCGTCAAAAACAGCGACGGCGAATGGACGCTCCTGAACGGGAACCAGACGGCGCTCCTGCTCGTCTATTACCTGATAACGCGCTGGAAAGAACTCGGACGGCTGACGGGAAAAGAATATATCGTAAAGACGATTGTGACGACGGAAACCATACGCGCCATAGCGGAACGGAACGAAGTGGGATTCTACGACGTCTATACCGGCTTCAAGTGGATTGCCGACGTCATGCGCAAGAACGAGGGCCGGAAAACCTACATTGGCGGCGGCGAGGAGAGTTACGGCTTCCTGTGCGAGGATTTCGTCCGCGACAAGGATGCCGTTTCCGCCTGCTGCATCCTGGCCGAGATAGCCGCCTGGGCAAAAGACCGCGGACTGACGGTCTACCAGCTGCTGCACCGGATTTATGCGGAATACGGCTATTCGAAGGAAACGGGCGTCTCCGTGGTTAAGAAAGGGAAAAGCGGGGCGGAAGAAATAGAGGCGATGATGAAAAACTTCCGCGAGAACCCGCTGAAGGAAATAGCCGGCTCCAAAGTTACGATGACTTACGATTTCGCGTCGCTGAAGGGACACAGTTTTGTGGACAGCGAGGATTTTTCGCTGAACATGCCCACAACGTCGAACGTACTCCAGTATTATACGGAGGACGACACAAAAGTATCCATACGCCCTTCGGGAACGGAGCCGAAAATCAAGTTCTATATCGAGGTTCACGAGCCGGTAAAATCCGTGGAAGACATCCCCGAAGCGGAAAAAGCGGCTTCCGAAAAAATAGAAAGGATAAAAGCCTCGCTGGGGATATGATTTAACATTCAACCCAATAAAACTTAATTCTTACAGGTAAACAGCGCGCAGGCATGGGGCCGAAGGCTGACTGCCAGCGTTCCGTCCGTAGCGGTCGAGGTTTCTCCTGTCCACAGGTTATGCACTTCACATTTCCCTTTGATTCCGATGTCCTGCAGATTGATTGTTATGTCTGCCGGTTCGGGGCGGTCGGAGGTGTTGAATACGGCCAGATAACGTTCGCCGGAGAGGGGGTTGCGCGAGGTAATTGCCAGTCTTCCGTCCTGCCGGAACAGTTGCCGGACCTCCGCGCTTTCACGGTGCATTTGCAGGACTTCCCTGTTCGTGAGCAATGACAGGGTGAAGTCGTCGTTACCGGGCAGGTCGCCGCCAAACATCAGCGGCGAACGGCAAATCGTGAAAAGAGTCATCAGCGTATACTGTTCGTCCTTCGTCAGGCGCGTCATCCGCTCCTGTCCACGTTCGCCGCGGATGGCAATACGTCCGAGCGGTATCATGTCACAGTCCGGCCACGTGGGGCCGATGTGGGGATACCAGCCCTGAAGTACATTCATCAGATGGGTAACATCCCGCCACAAATCCCAGACGTCGCCTACCAAACGCCACATATTCACATGTGCGCTCACGTGTCCGGCTTCGGAAACAGGCGTCTCACCCGGAGAAGCGCTCAGGACGATCGGGCGTCCTGTCCGGTCGATCGCTTTACGTATCATTTCTATCTCCGACGTGTGGTAAGGGCTTGACAGGTCGTCTATCTTCAGGAAATCCACACCCCACGAAGCGTACAGTTCCATGATGGAATTATAGTATTCCTGTCCGCCGGGTTTACCGGTAACCGTATAGTTGTCATTTAGCCACTTGCAGAGCGTATCGGTGGAATAGATCCGGTCGGCAGTGTATGCCGTACCCTTGACGGGCAGTTTCTTTTCTACGGCCAGCTTCGGCACGCCGCGCATGATGTGGATGCCAAATTTCAGTCCTTTGGAATGGATGTAATCAGCCAGCGGCTTGAAGCCCTTCCCGTCGGCAGCCGAGGGGAAACGGTTGAGTGCGGGAAGATAACGTCCGTATTCGTCCATCACGTAGCGCGGGTCGGTCTGGTTGTAACCTCCGGCCTTGTCGTTTTCCACGAACCAGCGTATATCCACCACGACATATTCCCAGCCGTACTTTTTCAGGTATTTTTCCATATAGTCGGCATTGGCTTTGACCTCATGTTCTTCGACCGTAGGGCCATAACAGTCCCAACTGTTCCAGCCCATCGGCGGAGTTTTAGCCCATTCCCTGAAATCCTGCTGGGCAAATAACGTATGGGAGACACACAGGATAATCCCCAACAAAAACAAGTTCTTTTTTTTCATCTGTTTATAATTCATTTATGTTTATACTGAAAACAAGTATGTCCCGGCAAAGATAATTATTTTCTGCGAGATACATATCCGGTCTCCTCTTCCATCTTCACCTCAATCAGTTTGCCGGGAGAGGAGACCGTTTGTTATTTAAGCTGTAATTTTAAAACTGCCGACAGGCCGTTAATATCCCGGATTCTGTTTCAGATTCGGGCTTTTGTCCATTTCTGACTGAGGAATGGGCAACCAGTACATCCGTTCGACAAATTTCCGTTGTTCGACAATAATGCCGGAAGTATACGTCTTGTGTCCGTCCGGCCATTTATGGACGAGGACGCCCGTTGCCGGGAAGTTCAGCAGCGCTTCTCCCAGTTTCCAGCGTCTTACGTCAAAATAGCGATGTTCTTCGAAACACAATTCGATTTGCCTCTCGTGCCGTATTTTATCCAGCAATTCCTGTCCCGAGGCGGTTATTTCCGGCATGCGGGCGCGGCGGCGGATCTCGTTGACGGCTGTTCGCGCTTCGGCTTCCTTCCCTTCCATATACCGTGCTTCGGCCAGATTCAGGTATTGTTCGCCCAGACGGAACCACATCCAGTTTTTGGAAGAAAACTGCCAGCTGGCGTCCTTGTAGTTTTCGTCGATAAACTTGCGCATGTTGTATCCCGTCAGGGAGGCATTGTGCGATTCGATGCCGAACTTCGTATCACGGCCTCCGGAACTGAGTTCACGGCCTGCGTCATCGACATTGATAAAGGTTTCGACATCCCGGTATTTGAAGTAATCCCCGTCGCAAAGAGCGGTTGCATACAGTCGCCGGTCTCTGTTTTCCCACGGGTTCGAGCCTCCCGACTTCTGCCATTCTTCCCAGCTGAAAGGCGTCCCGTCGGCAATTTCGAAAGCGCTTACCAGATTGTCGGCAGGTGTGTTAGCGCCCCAGGATGCATAGCCGTTAGGCCCATTTTTATGATCGATCTGCACGTTGTCTCCCACGCTTGACGAACCGTGCTGACGTTCGAAAATGGCTTCGGAATTTCCTCCTTCCAGAAACAGCTGAATGTATTTCTGTTTTACATCGTCGCCGTATTCATCGTATAAAGCGTATCCGCCGGCAAGGGCTTCTCTGATGCAGGTTTCGGATGCTTCCGCCGCTTTCGTCCATCGATTCGGTACGGGAGACGTGTATCCCAGCATTTCGTTTTTCACGTCCACGTTCATCAAATCGCTGGCCGCATAGAGCAAAACACGCGCTTTTAATGCCAGTGCGGCGATTCTCGTCGCGCGCCCAACGTCTTTCCCCGAATAGCTGTCGGGCAGTTCTTTCGCTGCCTGATCCAGCTCGGTAAGGATGTAATCGATACATTCTCCATACGTGGAACGCCCCATGTTTATCGCTTCTTCGCGGTCGTTCAGCGTAAAATATTTAGTGATGAGCGGCATGGCTCCCCAGCGGGAAACCAGATCGTGGTAACACAGCGCCCGAATGAAACGCACCTCGCCCGTCAGCCTCACTTTCTGCGCTTCTTCGCGGAAGGGTACCTGTTCGATGTTTTCAAAGAACTGATTGCAGTTGGCAATGTTCCGCCAGACGCTGCCCCATTCTCTGAGTCCCCAGTTTACGGAGCCTAAATCGGAGGCATTTATATAACCCTGTGTGACAGGCTCGCAGCCGCGCGACCATGTCAGGTATGTTTCATCCGTTAGCGAACTGATCCAGGGTTCTTCCTGCCAGCCCGAACGGATCCGGTTATAACGCGCATTTACAAAAGCCTGTACCAGCGACGGATCGCTCCATACGGCCACATCACTTATTTCGGTCAACGGCTGTTTGTCCAGCAAGTCGTCACAGGAGCAGATACTCCAAACCGACAGAAAGCTGCATACGATATTTAATATTTTGTTTTTCATCTTCTTCTTTTTTTAAAATGTTATGTTTACTCCAAAATTAATGATTTTCGATTGCGGGGTATCTGCGCCTTCGCTGTACAGGCTGGTATTGCTTTTCGATTCGGGATCCAGATTTTTAAGTCCCGTAAATGTCAGTAAATTGTAGCCGCTTACGTAGAACCGGACGTCTTCTATGAAGCCCCTGGAAAGTAATTTGCGGGGGAGAGAATAGGATAATTCGATATTTTTCAGCCTGAAATAAGACGCATTATTCAACCAGAAAGTATTCTGCGTACCTGTCGGCGTGTAGGCCAGATTGTATGTCCGGGGATATTCGGCATTGGGATTGTCGGCCGTCCATCTCTTTTCATAGAAATCTTTCGTGAAGTTTCCGATCGTTCCCGATTCATAGAACTGATAGGTCCACATCCTGGCGGCTCCCTGCCACAGGGTATTCAGGCTCCACTGTTTCCATTCCAGACCCAGCGTGATGCCATATATGATTTCGGGCGTTCCCGTCTTGTTGGGCCGCACGCGGTCGTTTCCATCAATTATCCCGTCCCTGTCCACATCTACAAACTTGACGTCGCCCACGCCGGCATTCGGCAAATGCGGATAGCCGTCCAGTTCCTGCTGGGTATTGAAGATTCCATCGGCCTCGTACATCAGCCATCCGGCATCAATGGGTTTGCCCGTACGCCGCTGCCAGTCAAATGCACTGGCCGCTTCGTCGATAAACCGGATGCGATTGACGGCGTTGGAGAAATTACCTCCTGCGTTGAGGCGCAGGTCTTTTCCGATTTTCTTCGTATAGCTCAGGATCAGTTCGAAGCCCTGACTGTAACATTCCCCGAAATTCTCGTCCGGCAGGCTCAGCCCGGAGAAAGCCGGCAGTGAAGCATCCCGCCTGGCCAGAATATTGCTCCTTTCGCTGCGGAACAGGTCGAGAGAGAAATTCAGGCTGTTCCACAGCGTCGCTTCCAGTCCGAGATTGTACGTGGTCACAACTTCCCATGTGATATTCGGATTCGGTATGCGGCTTTGCCATACGCCGGTTTGAGGCTGCGGATTGGCTCCGCCCAGCATTGCCGGATTGCTGAACGTGTAGGAGGTGATATACTGGAATTGCGACACTTTGTCATTTCCCATTTTCCCCCACGAGGCGCGCAACTTCAAATTGTCGACGAAAGATACGCGTTCTTTCCAGAAATTCTCTTCCGATATGCGCCATCCGGCAGATACGCCGGGGAAGAATCCAAACCGTTTTCCTTTCGGGAAATTTTGCGAACCGTCATATCTCCAGTTGAACTGGAACAGGTATTTGCCGGCATAGTCGTAATCCATACGCCCGAAATAATTCATGCGCGCCGATTCGGATGCCGTTCCGTTATTATTGGCGGTTGTGCGTTCGCCGGCGAACAGCTGGTCTATTGCGGCAGACAGGAATGCTTCCCTGTATCCGTTCAGGAAATCATAACGATAGGTGTACTGTTCGTATGCGGCGAACAGCTTCACGTTGTGCATATCGTTAAACTGCCTTTCATAGTTGATTTTCCCGTTCAGGGTAATCCCGATGGAGCGATTCATCTCATGAGTCAGGCTGGCATTGGTCGGGCCGTAGGCATTCGCGACGTATTCATCTCCGACCTTGTTGTAGAAGAAATATTGCTTGTTGAAGTTTTTGTACATGCTGTTCGCCAAATCGAGATAAAGGCCGGCATCGAGCGACAATCCGCGGGTGATAAAAGGCATGTCCAGGTGAGCCGTTATATCCCCGTTGTAATAGTTCTGGATTCTCTTCTGATACCCCATCGACCCGTCGGAAGCCGACAGCGGATTGTTTCCGTCCTGCGGTATCCGGTAATCCGTTCCGGGATACACGATATGGGAAGTGGGAAAATAAACCCTCAGACTGCGCCAGATGGATTCGGAGCCTGAACGCGGGGAATTTCTGTCTTCCTGGCGTGCAGCGAGGTTGATGGAAGCCCTGAAATTGTCGTGCAGCGTAAGGTCGATGTTGGAGCGCAGATTGTACTGCCGGTAGTCGCTG
>JAIRYY010000234.1 GCA_031267485.1 Tannerella sp. | reverse complement strand
AAATGACTTTCGATACAGTCCTGTCAAAATATTTTGTAGAAAATATAATCCGTGTTTTGAAATAATTAATACGTCCGTGTTGGTTAATTTCTTATTTTTATTAGAGAGATGCGCAGGCGCATATAATATATATAATGTAAAGGGCGCACGTACGCGCGCGAGTAAAAAAAATCCACAAAAAAACAAATATCCCCAAGTCCAAATTCAGTTAATTCTTTTTTCGATGCGCTGTTTCTTTATGGAAATAAAGGACAGACCGAGTAAAGGAGAGGGGATCCCCCTGTCCCGTCATTGCGAACGCAGTGAAGCAATCCAGCCTGTTCATACACTGGATTGCTTCACTGCGTTCGCAATGACGGGATAAGGCTTTTGAGACCATTAATCATTTGTCATTGTGGGCGCCCATATATGGTCGAAGAAGGGCGCACACAGAGGTGCGCCCCTACATTGCCAATCACCAACCATTAATCACTAATTCATTAATCACTAATCACTAGTTACTAGTTACCCAGGATGCGGGATTGAGTTTTGTGCGTTCTTTCCAGATTTGGAAATGGAGGATGGTTTCGTTTCCCTTTCCGGGATCCGTGAATATCTGTCCCAAAGCCTGCCGCGTGACGACGACATCGCCCGCCCTGACATAGACCTGGCTCAGGTTGCTGTATACGGTAAGGTAGTCTCCGTGGCGGATGATCACATTATTATTATAGCCGGGCATGACAAATACGCGTGTGACGACGCCGTTGAATATGGCCAGCGCGTCGGAGCCGGAGGTGGTCTGGATGTCTATCCCGTTGTTGGCGGTGCGCACGTATGACAATTCCTGGTGCTGATGTTCGCCGAAACTTGATATAACCGTGTATCTCCCGTTCAGCGGGTAAGGCAGCCGGCCTTTGTTGGCGGCAAAATCTTTTGACAGGTTAAGTTCCGATTTCGTCATCCGGTAGCCTGCAGCAGGCTTCGATGTTCCCGCCGCGTCGGATTTTGCGGCGGCAGGTTTTGCATCCTTTGGCGCCGTACCGGAGGCGGTGGCCGGCCGGTCGCTTTCCGAATAGCGGATATCCTCGGCAATAAGCGTTTCAATCTGTCTGTTCAGGGCATCCGCATCCCTTTTCTTTTGCTGCAGCTGCTGCTGCAAGTCCTTTTGTCTTCTGTTCAGTTCCCGGACTTCCGTCTGCTGTATCCGCTCCTCATCTTCCAACTTTTTATTTTCCTGTTCGCGCTGCAGCAGAAGCGTCTGTTTATCTTCGCGCGATTTCTCAAGCTCGGCTTTCCGGCAGGCAATCTCGTTTTGCTTCATGATGATGCGTTTAGCCTCCTCCTTTTGCCAGGTGGAATATTCGCGGAGATAACGCATGCGCCTGTACGACTGCAAAAGATTTTCGGCTGACAGGATCAGTAGCATTTTATATTTTGCCGTGCGATGTTCCTGCAGCCGGTTTCGCATTGATTTGGCATAATTTTCCTTTGTTTTGGCAAGGTCTTTATCCAAAATGTCAATCTCGTCGCTTACCGTCTTTATATTCGCATCAATTGCCGCCATTTCCTGAGTGAGGAGGGCGAGTATCCGCCTACGTGAAAGAAGCTGCTGCGAGAGCAGGTTCAGCCTGTTGAGCGAATTTTTAGCATCCACGCCGGTCTCGCCAAGCAGGCGGGATGTCAGTTCGATATCCCTGAGCGCCATTTTTCGCTGGTTCTCCAGCTCCTGCAGGGAATACAGTCCGGCAGGAGCCTGTATCTCCCGCACCTTTCCGGCCGCGGCGGTTTTTGTCCTGCTGCTTTTTGCCGCTCTCCTGTTACCGCTTTTCCCGGTTGTCTGGGCAGACGACGAGGCCAGCGTGGCGCAACAGGCCAATAATAAGACAAGAGACAGGCGTTTCATTGTTTTTCAAGCGATTTGATGATCTGTGCGAACGTTATCCGTTTATATTCGGATGGAATGTTAAAGTCCGTTTTCAAAGGACTGTCAATTTCCGGCGGGGAGAAAGTGAGCGTGACGACGCCCCGTTCCTCATCCCCGGAGGTTAGCCTTGCCTCCATCCGGAAAGGGAACTGCCGGCTGTCGACGGGTTGAAAATCGCTGTAATCCCACGTGAGCGTGTGACTCCCCGCCCTGTCGCGAACCGATGTGGAACGCAGCGCTTCGCCGCCGTCGGCCGTGAACGTGTAAAGCATATCCGTCTCATCCCTTATTTTCAGGCTGACGGAGTATCTGTCCCCCGTCATGCGAAAGCGGCGGTACTGTCCGGCTGAAATACCGCTTTCGCCCGGTATGAAAATGCTGTTTGTGAAGAGCGACTGTAAATTATTGAAGTTGAAACCGATGACGGACGTACCCTTTATTTTGTCATAACTTTCCGTCATGTACCGTTTGTTCATGCGGTCGAGTATCTTGACGCTGTCGGCCGTCAGTTCGACGCGAAACATCTCAATCCCCAAAAGCGGCTGTATGGAGAGCTGTATCCGGTCGTCGCGAATCATTTTCAGCTGCGCCCTCGAACTCATCTCCTTTCCGGCGCCTTTCAGTTCGAGTTTCAGCCGGGCGGAAAGCGTGCTGAACCGGAACGTGCGGTCGAGCATGGAGGCAAAGAAAGCCTCTTCCGATTTCATGATTTCAGCGCCGGAGCCTGCCGTGCCCGCCGCAGTGGATTTACAGGCGGCGAACAGACCCGCCAGCAGAGCGCCGCAGAGGATTTTATAAAACAGCGTCTGCCAAACGTCCCGTCCCTGTTTCATCTGTCTTTTCATTCCTGATTAAAAAGTTCGTTTTCCGTTTCTTCAAAATATGTTTTCCCCGAAATTTTCCGGTTCAGCGTTTCGCTGTTTTTGCCGGCTTCCCTCGCCTTTATCCATTGCTGCACGGCCTTTTCGCTGTCGCCCGACATATAAAGGATATCGCCGTAATGGTCCATCAGTTCCGCGCTGTTCGTCCGGTCTTTGGACAGGGCCTGTTCGATATACATTTTGGCCAGCGGATAATTCCCCCGCACAAAAAATACCCATGCGTAAGTATCTATATACGTAGCGTTTTCCGGCTCCATTTTTATACATAGCGCGCTCATCCGTTCCGCTTTCGTCAAATCTTTTTTCAGGAGGGACAGGTAATAGGCGTAATTGTTTAACACGACAATGTTTTTGTCGTTGTATTTCAACGCCTCATCGTATGCTTCGAATGCCTTGTCCGTTTCATTCATGCGAAAACAGGCATCGCCGATCTGTCCGTAGAAATCGGACGTAAGGCCGGTATTCTCCTTCGGGATAAACGGGAGGCCTTCATAATACGTATCAATGGCCTGCTGATATTTTTTCTGCTGGAAATACGCGATACCGAGATA
>JAIRYY010000206.1 GCA_031267485.1 Tannerella sp. | reverse complement strand
CTTCTCGCGTGCCTACATGTACGATAGTTGACTCACAATACTCTGGGTACACCGCGGCAGGCGTTTGGTTTGGCCCGCGACTATTTCTACCGACATTCCGTACCTGACGGCACGGAGCTTAAATGTCTCTGAAAATTTTTCTGCCGATATATTATCCGTCCGGGACAAATCGTGTACTTTAGTTACTAAAGGGAAACATTTATTGAGTTTCCTTTCCGATGTCATTGTCTGTCGTTTTCGTCAACTCTTCGATGAGTTTTTCGCCCCAGTCCTTGTTGCCGTCGTTCTTCTGCGGCGTACCGGGCGTACTCCGTCCGTTTCTGATACATTCAATCATGATTGCCCGCAGTTCGCTGACGATCCCGGCATGCTCCGCGTAGACGTTCCGGCTTTCCGCGGGGTCGTCTTTTACGTTGTAGAGCTGTATTTCGGGCAGTGTCCGGATGATGGCCGTATCCCTGCCGGGACGCGGATAGCTCCAGCCTCCGGAGCTGGGCGAGAGCAGCAGTTTCCAGTCGCCGCGACGCAGGGAAAATTCGCCGTTGATGGAATGGTGAACGATGGCCTCCCGGACAGGTTCCGGTTCGGTCGTACAGAGCAGCAGGGGCAGTATGTCGTAGCTGTCCTCCGCCTCGCCGTCGCTTAGCGGATAGCCGGTCAGGGCGGCAAATGCGGCCATGAAATCGGTCAGGCAGACGGCCTGTTCGACGTCATGCGGTTCGATGCGCGCCGGCCACCGGACGATGCACGGGATGCGATGTCCTCCCTCGTACAAATCCGCCTTGTGCCCGCGGTAGACGTGGCTCGGATAGTGACCCTTTTCCTGCAGTTCCTCAATCTGCGCGGCGGGACTGCAGCCGTTGTCCGACGTGAAGACGAGAATCGTGTTGTCCTCCATTCCGTTTTGCCTCAGCGCTTCGGCTATTCTGCCGACCATGTAATCCACCTCCATGACAAAATCCCCGTAAGGATTCAGTCCCGATTTGCCCTGAAACGCCTCGCCCGGCAGAATGGGCGTGTGCGGCGCGGGCAGAGGCAGATAGAGGTAAAAAGGCTTGCCGGCGGCCCGGCTGCCGATGTAATCCACCGCCCTGTCCGTCAGATGCGAAAGCGTCGCCCGGTGTTCGAAATCCGAAGCGGTCGGCCCCTCCCTCCACATCTGCATGCCTTTCCCGGAGGTGATTCTGTCGGGCAGGGCCGTCGGCCGGTCATTTTCGACGTAGACGTATGGCGGCATGTCGAGCGATGCGGCAATGCCGTAGAAACAGTCGAATCCGACGGCGGTCGGGCCGTGGGTGACGGGCTGCGTGAAATCCACGCTGTCGACGCCTTTCTCCACGCCGCTCCACGTCCATCCCAGGTGCCATTTCCCGATGCAGGCGGTTTCGTATCCCTGTTTCCTGAGCATGGAGGCGGTCGTCGTGCGTTCCGCGGGTATCAGCGCCTCGCTGTATCCGTTCAGGACGCCGCGCTTGAGCGTCGACCGCCAGTTGTAGCGTCCCGTGAGGATGCCGTAGCGCGTGGGCGAACTTACCGACGAACTGCTGTGGGCGTTCCTGAAAACGACGCCGCTGCGGGCGATGCGGTCAATGTTCGGCGTTGGGATTTTCGATTCCCCGTTGAGGAACGAGACGTCGCCGTATCCCAGGTCGTCGGCCAGGATGAATACGATGTTGGGCTTTTCCGCCGTTTTTGCCCCGCATCCCGCCAGAATGGCAAGACTGCCGACGGATAAAAGAAGATTCTGTTTCATGATGTTATTTGTGTATTAGTTTCACTGCAATGGGCCGCATGTATTCGCCGCCTTGATATTCGACGCCTTTCAGGGCGATCTGGTGTTCCCCCTTTTCCAGGCTGGCCTCACCCGCATAAAGGGTCGCCGTTCCCTGCCGTTCGGTGAAGGGCGCGTAGGATATTCCGGTTTCCCGTCCGTCGACTTCGATGCTTACGGCGCCCCGGTCTTCGGCGGACGACGTGTTGTACTGAACGTACAGCCTGTAGGCGGCCGGTTCGTTCAGCCTGAATTTCCACCGGAGCGTCTGGTCGTTGCTTTTCCAGCCGTTCACGAAGTTGCGGTTCGGCTTCCCGTCGCCAAAGCCAAAGCCGAAGCCGAATCCGAAGCCGCCGTCGCCGCCGCTTAAAACCGCGTCGAAAGCCGGCAGCGTGTTGTCTCCCGCCGGGTCGAGCAGCCTGACGGGACAGGCAGGCCGCGCGTTTTTCAGGGTCAGCGCGATGACCGTGTTCACCGTGTCGGGCGCGTTGCCGGCGAGCCGCAGCACGACGTCCCGGCCGTTGATTCTCGAATGTTCGATGTCCTCCCGCTTTTTGTCGGACACAACCCAGGCGCGGGCAATGTCCGACGTCAGTCCTCCGACGGTAAGCCCGCCGTTTTCCGGCCAGTCGTACACGTGGAGGTAGGTGACGTCGCCTTTCCGCGTGGTGACGCCCCAGGTCTGGTCGGGCAGGTCGGTCGCGTCATTGCCGTAAATGGCCTCCCCGTACGTCTCCAGCCAGCGGCCGACGCCGTTGAATATCCGGACGTCCGCGTCATCCCACCGGCCGCTGCCCGTCGGGCCGACGTTCATCAGGATGTTCCCGCCTTTCGAGACGGCCGTGGCAAGCAGCCGGACGAAATGTCCCACCGGCTTGTGCGAACGGTCATGCCGGCTGTATCCGTACGATTCGTTCGTAGTGGGAATGGATTCCCAGCGTCCCTCCACGGGATAAAAGAAGGCCGCCCGGTCGCCCGTGTTCCTGTAATCACCGAGGTTGCCGCCGCCAAACCGCGCCAGCCGCCCGTTCACGACGATGTCCGCGTCCGCTTCCCGGATTGCTTTCAGGATGCGGATGTTTTCGTAAAGCGGCAGCTTGTGCGGCGTGTCAAACCACAGGATATCGGGCTGATACGCGCGAATCAGTTCGAGAATCTGGGGGATTGACTTTTCGCTGACGTATTTCCCGGCACGCGGGAGGAACTGCGGACAGGAAAACCACCAGTTGCTTCCGCACAGCAGTTCGTCGCCGCCGGGATTGCCATAATCCCAGTCATTGCCGGGCGCATCCGGATGTTCCCAGTCGAAAGCGTGCGAATAGTAAAAGCCGAATTTGACGCCCTGTTTCCTGGCCTCGTCGGCGAGTTCCCTCATCGGGTCGCGGTTGAATTTTGTCAGCCGCATATCATACGGATAAGCATCGGAGAAAAACATCGCAAAGCCGTCGTGATGCTTTGCCGTAACGATGAAATAGCGCATCCCGGCCTCTTTGGCGTGGCGTATCCATTCGCCGGCGTCAAATTCGACCGGATTGAACGTCTCCACCAGCGTCCGCCGGTATTCGTCCGCCGGAATTTTCTCCTTGCGCATCAGATGCTCGGAATATCCGCTGACCTCCCTCCCCTTCCATTCGCCTCCGGGAACCGAATACACTCCCCAGTGAACGAAACATCCGAATTTCGCGTCGTCGTACCACGACATTCTCCCGTCCAGCGATTCGTTAGCTTTCAGCCACCAGCCGTCCAGCGCCTCCCGCAGCGCCAGACTGTCCTGCTTCAGGTCAAGTTTCCCCGTTTCCAGACCCTGCTCGTCCCCGCTTCCCTGCGCAAAAGCTGCAACCGGAAGCAGGAGAGCCGTCAAAACTGATACGAATGCCTGACGGCAACGGATTTTGTTCTTAAAAAAAACAGACATATTCACTTTCATATTAAACCGGTATAATTGATAATTTGAATAAACAGCTTAAATAAGGATTATTTGTATCCCGGATTCTGTTCGCCAAGTTTGGCATTGTTAACAAACTCGGTTGCGGGAATCGGGTAAAGATAATACGGTTTTCCCGTTATGGGATGTGTGATTACTTTATTTTCAGGAAATTTAAGTTTCATGAAATCCAGCTGTTTCTGTATAACCTGCCGTACGATGCCCCATCTGTTAAGGTCAAAATAGCGTTTACATTCAAAAGCGAGTTCAATTCTCCGTTCGTTCATCAATTCATTTCTGAACTTTTCCCGATCCGGAATCTGAACGGACGTCAAAGGAGGCAATCCCGCTTTTTCGCGCAGTTTATTAATCAGTGCAAAGGCTTCGCCATCCGAAGCATAGGATTTCTCGTTCAGCGCTTCGGCTTTCGCGAGTAATATTTCCGCATACCGTATCAGGGGGAAGTTCCACGAGCTTAATCCGTCCGCATCAACGGTATTATAGTATTTATTCACATAGTATAAAGTTCCGTCGGGCTGATCCGGCTTGATGAAATTGGCCAGGCCATACGTCTGAATAATGACGTCCTTGCGGTTGTCGCCGGGCCGTTCATCAAATAACTGGACGAATCCGCCTCCCGAGGAAGGCCCTCCTCCCTGCCCGTTCAGATTGTCGTCAGTAGGCAAAATCATCGCACTCCCGTTTGAAAAAACCTGGGGCGAGAATGACGTGCTAAGATTCGTTGTTGTCGCCGCAGTCACACCTCCGTACTGCACTTCAAAAAATACCTGCTTCCCATTTTCGGCTGTTCCGTTAAAATTATCGTCATAATCGACGAGAAGTCCCTTATCTATAATTTTATCGGCAGATTCGATAACTTTATCCCAGTTGCATATTTCCAGGTATACAAGTGTTTTCAACGCACTTGCCGCATGGGTGGTAGGGCGTCCGGTCTCCGACCCGGCCGTTCCCGCATATTCGGCAGGCAGAAGATGTTCGGCTTCATCCAAATCCTTTTCTATCTGGAGGTATACGTCTTCCATTGAAGACCGGGCAACCTGCGCGTCTTCAAGCTGATTAATCTGATGCAGAATGACGGGAACGCCTCCATACAATCTCACAAGATTGAAATAATAAAATGCCCGCATGAATTTAGCCTGGCCTTCATAATCTTGTTTTCGCTGTTCCGAGTCAAAATCGGTTACATTATCCAGATTGTCGAGTATGACATTCGCCCGTCCTATGCCAAGATAATGCTGTTGCCATACATTAGCGATGTTTGAATAGTCCTGTTCCGAGATAAACAGGTCTGCTTCGGGGGCGTTTCTCCATGCCCATCCGTCGTCGCCGGCAAGTTCAAGTATCAGTTGCATGTTTCCCCTGTATATGGGCTGCAGGGGCTTGTACATGCCGTTGACTGCGGTGAACATTCCCTGCTGGGAAGAAATAAGCTGCTGCAAATCTGTCGAACCTTTCATCTGAGGCTCAAGAAAACCGGTGCATCCCGTAAAAAACAGGAAAAGACCGGATAATAGTGTTATGGATTTCAATTGTTTCATAATTTTCGGATTAGAAAGATAACTGTAAGGAAAAAGAATAAAAACGTGTTGACGGATAGGGCGTGTAGTCGATTCCCCCGGACAGCAGGCTTGATGTGCTTAACGCCTCGGGATCGAGCCCCTTGTATCCGGTAAAGGTCATAAGGTTTGTCGCATTAAGTGAAACGACAGCATTGCCGCCTTTAATCTTCGACACGAACTGCTGCGGCAACACATAGGAAACGGACAGATTTTTCAGCCTGACATATCCGGCATTTTCCAGATAGCGGGTTGATGTTCTGGTGGCCAAAAATGTAGTATTCCCACCCTGTGAAGGCCTTGGCACGGTATTGGAGGGATTGTCTTCCGTCCAGAAACCGGCCACTTCGGCCAGCTGCTGGTTGAAAGGAACAGACCTCGCATTCAGATTGCGCATGGCATTGTATGATTTGTTACCTCCCGCAAAGTTGAAAAATATATTTAGAGACAGCGGCCCGTAAGAAAAGGTATTTGTTAAACCTCCGAAATATTCGGGCAGAGGGGAGCCGACAAACTTCTTGTCTTCGGTATCAAGTGACTTGCTGTTATTCAGGTCCGCATATCTGGGATCGCCCGGGACCGCGCCGAATTTGGCGGCTTCTTCCGCCTCATCCTTTTGCCATATACCCGTAAACTCATACATGTAAAATGCGCCAACCGGTTTTCCCGCAATGGTGAGATTGACAAAATCATTAGGCAGCGAGATGTTTTCGCCCGGTATCTGCAGGGGTTCCCCCAATGCATTTTTACCAATATCAAGTACTTTGTTTTTATTGAAACTGATGTTAAACTCGGTTGTCCAGCTGAATTTCCCGGTCAGATTACGCGAAGTGAGATTAAACTCGAATCCTTTGTTTTGCAAAGACCCCAGATTCACATACGGATTTTCCGAGACAGATGCCGTATATGGCACCGGAATCCGTATCAGCAGGTCTTCCGATTTTTTGTCATAGTAATCCATGACGAATGAAATCCTGTCTCTGAAAAATGAAGCATCAAATCCCAAATTAAACTGCCGGGCGGATTCCCACTGCAGCCCGGAATTACCCATATTTATCGGAGAGTTGCCAACAACAACCATATTTCCCCATACATACGGAGTGGCTCCGGCCCGGGTAAGGAATGCGAAATCGCCGATGTCCTGATTTCCGGTAACGCCATACCCAACCCTTATTTTCAGATTGTTTAATGATTTTATTTCTTTCAGAAACGATTCTTCCGTCACACGCCATGCCGCCGAAACGGAAGGGAAATGTCCAAATCTTTTGTCCGCGCCGAATTTTGAAGAGCCATCTCTTCTTATGGTGCCGGTCACTAAATACCGGTCTTTATATCCGTAATTGACTCTGAAAAATGTAGACAGTAAACCGGATGTGACGGAGGCGCCCGTGGCGCTGAAACTTGTCTGATTGGACAGCTGATTGAGAAAATTATCAACCGTTCCGGTACCGGTGGCGCCGGTATTTGTCAGCACATGCTGCTGTGCCGATGCTCCGCCCAACAGGGTTAGCGTGTGATTTTCCCACGATTTGCGATATTGCAGTGTAAGATCCGTAACCCAGTTCAGGGACTGCCTGCCGGAATTGGTCGCACTTCCCTGAGTTCTGCTATACCGGCCTATTTCATAGACCGGAAGATACTGATAGCCGTTGACCGAACTTATGTCGGCTCCGGCATTTGCGGTCAGCGTCAGGCCCTCAATGATATCATAGCCGACTTTCAGGCTGCCCATAATTCTCGAGGATTCCTGTTTGTTTTCAGGCAGTAACTGTTCAATCAGCGGATTGAAGTTTTCTCCAAAATAAGGGTCGGCATTCGTGGATACGGCAAATAATTCCCCTCGCTCATCATAGGCGGGCAGGTATGTATGACTGCTGACCAAACGCTGATATGCGCCTGTTCCCCACCTGTCATTTTCCAGCATGTTCTGATGCTGATAGGTGGCGCCGATACTTGTTGCAACGGTAATCCTGTCTCCGACGGCAATATCGTTGTTAGCCCGCAGGTAAAATTCATCAAGATCCGTATTTTTCATAATGCCAAGTCTTCTGACATACGATCCGGAAACCGCATACTTACTGCTTTCATTGCCCCCATTAATACTCAGACTGTAATTTTGCCGGATGCCGGTCCGCATGCCAAGTTTCTGCCAATCCGTCTGTATTTGCCACACCGGATTGGCGGTGTTTTCATAAACTGCCGGATTACGGTTGGTGTTTTTAAACGCTTCGACAAACAGTTGCCGCTGCTGTTCGGTCGTCAGCACTTCATAACGTCTGGCTATGTTCTCAAAACCCATGTCCATTCCGAATGTAACATGCGGTTTCCCGGCCTGACCTCTGGCTGTCGTGATTATCACCACGCCGTTTGATGCGCGTGCGCCGTAAATGGCGCTTGCGGAAGCATCCTTCAATATATCCATGGACACGATATCCTTACTGTTAATCGTTGACAGGTCATTGTTGAAGAGAGGTATGCCGTCGACAACAATCAGCGGGTCATTATTACCGGTCACCGACCCGGTTCCCCGGATGGAAAATTGAAATCTTCCGGTTAAGTCGCCACCTGTTTCCTGTATCATTACGCCGCCAAGCTTTCCCTGCAGAGAAGCGGCAACGGTCGGTACGGGGCGCTCTCTCAAGGTTTTAATGCCAACGCTTGACACCGCGCCGGTCAGGTCTTTTTTCTGCACCGTTCCGTATCCGATTACAACAATTTCTTCCAGCGCTTCGGTGTTTTCAATCAGGGTAACTGTTATGTTCTGCCTGTCGTCAACCGCGATTTCCTGCATGGCATATCCGATGTAACTGACCTGCAATACGGCATTCGCTCCCACATTCAGCGTAAATTCTCCATCGATGCCGGTGATGGTTCCGTTCGTCGTACCTTTTTCTATTACATTGGCTCCTGTTACAGGTTCTCCGTCCTGGTCTGTTACCGTTCCTTTTATGTTTTTCACGGGTGTCCGGACGGCTGCCGGCAATAACAGAATCTGTCTGTTTTCGATGATGTAGGCGTGACCGTCGGAGATATGTTCCAGGATGTCGGTAATGGTTCCTTTTTTAATATCAAAACTGACTTTTCTGTTCAAATCAATTCGGTCGTTACTGTACAGGAAGACAAATTCGGTTTGCTGTTCTATGCTCCGTATGGCTTCCATTAATGTGACATTGTCAAGTTTCAGCGTTATTTCTGTTTTTTGTGCATAACTGTTTACCGCCGATATGTGGCAGAAAGCAACAGTGATAAAAAAAACAACAAGTTTCATTTTTCTTAATAAATTAGTGCGGGAAAAAGAGGTTATCTTTTCCGTCATTGATTTTTTTTTCATACATTTGTATCGATTAATTGATGATGCTCCATTGGGGAGCCGTTTTTTTTAATTAACTCTGGAGAGTCAGGCAGGCGCTGATCCCGCTTGCCTGACTTCTTTTTTTCCGACATTCAGTTTTCCATAGGCATTGCATTTACAGGGTTAAACATGATTTCATTTTCGCTTGATAATTATTTTGTCATTTTCCAGTTCATATTTTATCGGAGTGATTACGGATAGCAGGCGAAGTATTTCTTCTTTAGGTTCGTCCGTTATTGTGATGGAATAATGGGCTTTAAGGGGCAGCGTATGGTCATAGGCGATGTCGACGTCATACCATCTTGCCATTTTCCTGAAAATTGTTCCCAGCTCCTCGTTGTTCATGACTAATTTTTCATTTTTCCACAGCGCGTATTCCGCCGCGTCGATGCTTTCTATGCGATGGATATCGGTTTGTCTGTTGTAAGAGATTTTCTGATTGGGCAGCAGTGCAATCGGGTCTGCATTATTTTTCAGGCTGACTTCCACGTTTCCCGACAGCAGTGTGATTTCGGAAACCGCAGCGCCGGCGTGGCTTTTCACATCAAATTCCGTACCCAGCACTTTGACGGTCATGCCGCCGGTTTCGACAATAAACGGGCTGGATTCATTGCGAACCACATCAAAAAAACCTTCTCCGTCCAGCGTGACGGCGCGCCGTTTATCCGCAAAATTTTCCGGGTAGGAGAGTTTGCTGTCTTTGTTCAACCACACTTTTGTTCCGTCCGGCAACACGACAGCGGTCTTGTCATTCCTGACGACCGTTTGATGGATTATTGTTTCGGCCTGTTCGTTTTTGGCGTTTTTGCCGCCTAACATGTACATGCCCAGCGAACAGGCCATTAACAGGGCAACGGAGGCGGCATACCGGAGAACCTGAATCCGGTTTTTCTTCCGCCGCTCCGCTGTTTCGTAACCGGCGACAGTCCGCCTGAAGCGGTTGAAGGCGGCTTTGCTGCCGGACGTGCCGGGGAGCGCGCTGCCGTCGCCGGATGTTATCCACAGATCGCGCATTTCCATAAATTCCTTTCTGTTGGATTCGCTTTTACGAATCCATTCCAGAAGGGACTGTTCTTCTTCGCCGGACGCATGCCCTCTCAAATATTTTATGATAATATGCTCCATTCTCTTGACGGTGTTTTATACTATCACAAAATAAAAGGCGTTTACCCTTAGCCGGATTTCATAAAAATAGATAAAAAACGCACCCGTCAATGCGCCGGCCTGTCGGCGAACAGGATGCTGAAGCGCGTCAGGCCGTCGGGGCAGGTGCGGAGGGAGAACGTGCAGTGGTGTTTGAGCAGGACTTCGCGGATGAAGATCAGTCCCAGGCCCTGGCCGTGCGGTTTGGTGGAGAAGAAGGGGCTGAAGAGGCGGGATTCCGTGTTGCGGTCGATGCCACGGCCGGTGTCGGCGATTTCGAGGCGCGAGGGTGTGCTGCACGTGCGGATGAAGATGTCGCCGCCGTCGTGTCCGATGGATTCGGCGGCGTTTTTGACGATGTTGACCAGCGCCTGTTCGAAGAGGGCGCCGTCTATCTCGACGACGGGCGGCGTCGCGCTCAGTTCCATAACGATGCGGATGTTGCGGTCGCGGCATATCGATTCGATGAAGCGCTTGACGGACGCGAGCCAGGCGTTCAGGTCGAGCGGGCGCGGTTCCGGTTCGGGGATGCGGACGACGTCGGCGAAGTTCGTGATGAAGCGGTTCATGCTGTAGCACCGTTCGATGGCGATGCGGAGGACTTCGGCGACTTCGTCCGATTCTTCGGACAGGGCGCTGCTCAGCGTGTCGAGCGTCGAGGTGATGCCGGCGGTGGTGTTGTTCACCTCGTGCGCAATCATGCGGATGACTTTCTCGTAGGCTTTCATTTCGGCCTTGAAGACTTCTTCGGTCAGCAGTTCGACGAGGTAGAACGGGTGCCGGAAGCCTTTGTCGATGAAGGCGGAGCGGGTGCATTTGTAGATGTTGGCATCGCTCAGGCGGACGGTTTGCGAGCGGCCGGTTTCGATTTTCAGCAGTTCGGATATCAGCGGGTTGCCGATTGCGTCGAGGGGCCGTCCGGCGAGGCCGTCCGCGGGCGGGAGACCGAGCAGCCTGTACGCCGCCGGGTTTGCCGACAGAATCAGCCCGTCCGGGTCGAGGATGACGACGCCCAGCGGCGAGGCGTTGATGAGCAGGTCGAGGAAATGGTTTTGTTCGCGCAGGTGCAGGCGTTCGTTCTTCAGCTGCTCCATCATCCGGTTGAAAATCTCCACAATCCGGTCGGCTTCCGGCTGTCCGACGCGGCGCAGGCGCGAGCCGAAATCCTGTTCCCTCAGCAGGTCCATCCCCGAACCGATGATGTGCAGCGGTTTTATGATGCGAAAATAGAAGACGGCGAGAAAGACGGCCGTGACGGCAATCAGCGCCTCGACCGCCGCAAACATGCCGAAGGAGAACGGCTCCGCAAGGAACACCTTGCCCGCGACGGCTGCCAGGACGGCGATCAGCAGGAGGGACAGTATCCAGTACTGATGTTTGAGTTTCATATCCGGATGCCGTATTTGTCCAGGCGGCGGTACAGGGCAGCCCGGCTGATTCCCAGCGTCGAGGCGACGTGCGAGATGTTGCCGCCGTGCTTCTCCATGGCCTGCAGGATGGACTGTTTTTCGAGGTCGTTGAGGCGGCTCGAGTTTTCGGGCGGGGCAACGGCTTCCGGCGTCCGGTTTTGCAGCGTCAGGTCGGCCTTGTCGAGCAGCGTTTTGCCGGAGACCAGCAGCGTGCGTTCCACGAGATTCTTCAGTTCGCGGATATTGCCCGGCCAGGGGAGCGACTGCAGGTAGGCCAGCGCGGCGGGCGTGAAGTCAGGCGCCGGCAGACGGTTGGCCGCGGCCTGCCGGGCGGCGAAATGGCGGGCGAGGAGCGGCACGTCTTCGGGGCGTTCGCGCAGCGGCGGCAGGTGAATCGTGATCAGGTTGATGCGGTAGAAGAGGTCTTCGCGGAACGTGCGGTCGGCGATTTTCTCGCGCAGGTTGCGGTTGGTCGCGCTCACCACGCGCACGTCCACCTTGCGCGGACGGCTGTCGCCCAGCGCCTCGAAAGTCTGATCCTGCAGGACGCGCAGCAGCTTAACCTGGCACGACAGCTCCAGATCGCCGATTTCGTCGAGGAAGACCGTCCCCCGGTCTGCCATCTCGAAACGTCCCGTTCGGTCGGCCCAGGCGTCGGTGAACGCGCCCTTTTTATGTCCGAACATCTCGCTCTCGAAAAGGCTCTGCGAAAGGCCGCCCAGGTTGACTTTCACGAACGGCTCCGCCGCGCGCGGACTGTTGGCGTGTATGGCTTCGGCAATCAGTTCCTTGCCCGTGCCGCTCTCGCCCGTGACGAGCACGGAAGCGTTGGTCGGCGCAATCCGCGCGACGGTGTCGAGCGCCTCCGTCAGCGCGCCGCTTCGGCCGATGATGCCGTCGAAGCGGAAGTCCGTCCGTTTCCCGTGCTCTCCCTGCCGGTTCAGCTCCAGCGCCGTGCGGATGGAATTGAGCAGCGCCGTGTTGTTCCACGGTTTCGTGACGAAATCGAACGCGCCGGCGCGCATCCCCTCCACCGCAAGCGAAATCGTTCCCCATGCGGTAATCAGTATGACGGGCGTTTCCGGACGGAAAATCTTCACCTGCCGCAGCAGGCGGAGGCCCTCCTCGCCCGAAGTCCCGATGCTGAAGTTCATGTCCATCACAATCAGTTGCGGCGCAATGCCGCGCACCACGTCCAGCGCCTCCTGCGGGCCGCTGACCGTCCGCGTCTCAAAACCCGCATGTCTCAGCAAAAAACCGAGCGAAGCACGCACGGCAGAATCGTCGTCGATAATCAGTATCATAAAGTTCCGTTCAGGTTTACCGGTCGCAAAGATAATTCATTTCCGGCGGAAATCATACCGGGAACGGACGGTAATATATGTGCGGGACACGATATGGCGGGTAAATTTGTCGTCCGTGTCATTTTTTTCCGTATTTTGCGACTAACGAAGAAAAGGCAATCAAAAAATGAAACATCAGGATCAGGCAGCACAGGAGCGGGAGTTCATCCGGATGATACGCGAGAACGAGCGTGTCATCTACAAGGTTTGTTCGTTCTACGTCTCCGACGGGTTTACGATGGAAGACCTCTATCAGGAGACGGTACTGAACCTCTGGAAAGCGTTCCCCCGGTTCAGGCACGAAAGCAGCCGTTCGACCTACATCTACCGTGTGGCGCTGAACACGTGCATTTCGGGCATGCGCCGCGAAAACCGCCGCGG
>JAIRYY010000200.1 GCA_031267485.1 Tannerella sp. | reverse complement strand
TGCCTGGATTGCTTCGCTCCGCTCGCAATGACGGGACACATCCGGCGTCATTGCGAACGCAGTGAAGCAATCCCTGCGTGTATGGGCGATTGCTTCGCTCCGCTCACGGGGCGGGGGGGGACGCTGTCCGCAAAGGCTGGAGGGATGGTTTGGGTATTATATCGAGTATTCATTAAATAATATAGAATGGATATAAGCAAATTGGAGTACACGATTTGTCCCGTCAGGGACAAAATGTCGGCAGAAAAATTTTCAGAGACGTTTAAGCTCCGTGCCGCCAGGTACGGAATGTCGGTAGAAGAAACCGGAGGCCTGTCCAATTCCGTGCCGTCAGGTACGGAATGTGGTGACAGTCACATAGCGTACCTGACGGCACGCGGAAAATTGGTTTCGGTCAATTATTCTACCAATATTCCGTCCCCAACGGGACGGTTGACTCCGCACGCCATTCCCGTTTCTTTACAGCCGACGAAAATTCCGGCCTGTACACAGTGTACAGACCGGAAATCAGAGAAAATCCGGCCTGTACACAGTGTACAAACCGAAATTCAAAAAAAATCTGACCTGTGCACAGTGTACAATCGAAAATTCAAAAAAATTCCGGCCTGTACACAGTGTACGATTGATAATTCAAAAAAATTCCGACCAGTACACAGTGTACAATTGAGAAATCAAAAAAAATCCGGCCTGTACACAGTGTACAATCAAGAATTAAAAAAAATTCCGGCCTGTACACAGTGTACGATTGAGAAATCAAAAAAAATCCGACCAGTACACAGTATACAATCGAGAAATCAAAAAAAATCCGGTTTGCGCAGTCTGCACAAACTGAAATTCGGTGAAGATTATCCGTCCATTACTGTAGAGAGAAACGCGGAACTATTGTCCCGCCGGGATAGAAAAACCATTACATGTTATTTATTTCACGTTACATAAATAATAAAAAAGATACATTGTTACATTCGACATTATACCCAAACTCAGCGGCAAGCCCGGATAAAAACATCTGCCCGCACACCGTCATTGCGAGGAACGAAGCAATCCAGGCGCAGGCGACGACCCGAACCCGGCAACCATCCGGGCAACGCCGCCTGCGTGGAGATTGCTTCACTGCGTTCGCAATGACGGAGGGTGGCGTCCTTCACCGGCACGCGCCGGCGAGGAAAGCGAGGATAAAAACATATCACAACATTATAAACAATTAAAAACTTTAAAGATTATGGACAAAATACTCGAAGATCTTTTTTATGCAAAAACCCATGAATGGGTGAAATTTATAAGCGACACGACCGCGCGCGTCGGCATCACCGACTTTGCGCAGCAGGAACTTGGCGACCTGGTTTTCATCAATCTGCCCGTAGCGGGAGACACGCTGACGGCCGGCGAGGCTTTCGGCGACGTGGAATCGGTGAAAGCCGTTTCCGACATCCTCTCGCCCGTGACCGGAACCGTCGCGGCCGTCAACGGAGAACTGCTCGACCGTCCCGAACAGATTAATGAAGACCCCTACGGAAGCTGGTTCGTCGAGGTGGCGAACATCACGGAAAAATCAGCCCTGATGACGCCGGCCGAATACCGTGAATTTTGCGGAAGGAAGGAGGCGCACTGATGGGCAGCTATATTCCATGCAGCGCGCCGGAACGCGAACAGATGCTGCTCGACATCGGCCTCCGAACCGTCGACGAACTGTTCGCGCAGATTTCCGACGGCATAAAAATAAAGCGACTGAACCTCCCGGAAGGTACAGGCATGTCCGAACTCGAAGTCCGGCGCCACATCGGCCGCATGGCCGGCGGGAACACACGTTTCCGGACGATTTTCCGGGGAGCAGGCGCCTATAGGCATTACATCCCGTCAATCGTAAAAAGCATCACCGGAAAGGAAGAGTTCCTGACGGCATACACGCCCTATCAGGCCGAAATCTCACAGGGCATCCTCCAGTCCGTTTTCGAGTTCCAGACGATGATATGCCGGCTCACGGGAATGGACGTCGCGAACGCCTCCGTCTACGACGGCGCCTCGGCCGCCGCGGAATCCGTCGCCATGTGCGCCGGCCGCGAACGCACGAAGATGCTCATTGCCGCCTCCGCCGACCCGATGACCGTCCGCACGGTGCAGACCTATTGCGACGGTTCGGGCGTACAGCTCGCCGTCGTCCCCGAACGCGACGGCACGACCTGCATGGACGCCCTCCGGAGCATGCTCGACGGCACGGTGGCCGGATTCTACGTGCAGCAGCCGAACCGTTACGGGCTGCTGGAAGATGCCGCGGCGCTGGGACAGGCCGTCCACGAAGCCGGCGCGAAATACGTGATGGGCGTCAATCCCCTCTCGCTCGGCATCCTGAAAACGCCGGCGGAGCAGGGCGCCGACATCGCCGTGGGCGAAGGACAGCCGCTCGGCATACCCCTCTCCTTCGGCGGCCCGTACCTCGGATTCATGGCCGCCACGACCGCCCTGATGCGCAGGCTGCCCGGCCGCATCGTCGGCGAAACGGTCGACGTCGACGGACAGCGCGCGTTCGTACTCACGCTTCAGGCGCGCGAGCAGCACATCCGCCGCGAAAAGGCCGCGTCCAACATCTGTTCCAACCAGGCGCTGTGCGCAATGACCGCCGCCGTCTACATGGCGGCAATGGGGCCGGACGGACTGCGCCGGGTAGCGACGCAATGCCTGTCGAAAGCCCGCTACGCCGCCTCGAGGATAAGCGCCATTCCCGGTTTCCGGCTGCGCTACAAAGGCGAGTTCTTCCACGAGTTCGTCACGGAATGTCCCGGCGACGGCGCCGCCGTTCTTGCCGCCCTCGAAAAGGAGGGGATACTCGGAGGCTATCCCGTCGAACGCGGCGGACTTCTCTGGTGCGTGACCGAGATGAATACGAAGGAAGAAATTGACGAACTTGCAGAAATACTCTTAAACCTATGAAATTACTGTTTGAAATAAGCCGCGACGGACACGGATGCGATTTGCTTCCCCCGCTCGACGTGCCGGAAGTCGCGCTTCCGGAGAAAGAAAGGCGCACGTCTCCGCCCGCGCTTCCGCAACTGTCGGAAACGGAACTCGACCGCCATTACACGCGCCTGGCGAAACGCACGTTCGGCGTCAACAGCGGATTCTATCCCCTCGGTTCGTGCACGATGAAATACAATCCGCGCATCAGCGAGGAAATGGCCGCCCTCCCCGGCTTCACGGACATACACCCCCTGCAGCCCGCGCACACCGTCCAGGGATGCATGGCTGTGTTTGCCGAAACCGGAAAGGCGCTCTGCGGGATAACAGGCATGGACGCCGTCACGTTCCAGCCCGCCGCCGGAGCGCACGGCGAACTGGCCGGCGTCCTGCTCATAAAGGCATACCACGCTTCCCGCGGCGACGCGAAGCGCACGAAGATTCTCATCCCCGACGCGGCGCACGGGACGAATCCCGCCTCCGCCGCGATGGCCGGCTTCACGGTCGTGAACATCCCCTCGAACGCCTGCGGATGCGTCGACGTCGAAAAACTGCGCGCGGCCGCCGGCGACGATACGGCCGGACTGATGCTCACGAACCCCAACACGCTGGGGCTGTTCGACGAAAACATACTTGAGATAACGGAGATTGTACACAAAGCCGGCGGACTGAACTACTACGACGGGGCAAACCTGAATGCCGTCATGGGAATCGTCCGTCCCGGCGACATGGGCTTCGACATCGTGCACCTTAATATCCACAAGACCTTCTCGACGCCCCACGGCGGCGGCGGCCCCGGCTCCGGCCCGGTGGGATGCAAAGCCTTTCTGCGCGATTTCCTGCCCGTCTTTCAGGTCGTCGAAACGGACGACGGATACCGCTTCACGAATCCGCCCGCGACAGTCGGCAGCCTGAAAGCCTTCTACGGTCATTTCCTTGTGATTGTCCGGGCGCTGACGTACATCAGGACGCTTGGCGCGGAGGGAATCCGCGACGCGGCCGTACAGGCCGTGCTGAACGCCAACTACATGCGCGGGAAGCTGTCGGAATATTTCGACCTTGCCTGCGACCGCCCGTGCATGCACGAATTTGTCCTGACGCTCCATAAAATAAGGGAAGCGACCGGCGTCACCGCCCTCGACGTCGCCAAGGCGCTGCTCGAAAACGGGATTCATCCTCCGACGATGTACTTCCCCCTCATCGTGCACGAAGCCCTGATGATTGAACCGACGGAAACCGAATCGAAAGATACGATGGACGAAGCCATCGCGGTTTTCAAAAAAATACGCGACCTGATACGGACGGACCCGGAGCAGCTGCGCCGGATGCCGTTGACGACGCCCGTCCGTCGCCCGGATGAAGTGGGTGCGGCGCGCAACCCGCGCCTGAAATTTACGGAGAAATGAAACTGTCCTTCATACTGTCGGACCGGACAAATCCCTACTGGAATCTTGCCCTGGAAGAATACCTCCTCTGGAATGTGGAGGAGGACGAGTGCATCCTCTATCTCTGGCAAAACCGGCATACGGTCGTAATCGGAATCAATCAGAATCCCTGGAAGGAAGTCCACGTCAAAGAACTTGAACGGGACGGCGGCTTCCTCGCCAGGCGGATGTCGGGCGGAGGCGCCGTCTTCCACGACCTCGGGAACCTGAATTTCACGTTTCTCGCACGCGAAGCGGCTTATGACGCAGGCCGCCAGCTGGATGTGATTATACGCGCGGTGGCCGCGTTCGGCATACGCGCCGAACGCTCCGGGCGCAACGACATACTGACCGGCGGCAAAAAGTTTTCGGGCAACGCCTTTTTCAATTCGCGCGGACACCGCTATCACCACGGCACGCTGCTTCTGGACGTGGACATGTCGAATCTTTCGCGCTACCTGAACGTCTCGCACGACAAACTGCAGTCAAAAGGCGTGGATTCCGTCCGCTCGCGCGTGGTCAACCTCCGGGAACTCGCGCCGGAAATAGCCGTCGACCCCCTGCGTCATGCGCTCGTGGAAGCTTTTGGAGAAATCTGTGGCGGCGCTCCGCAGCCGCTGCCCGCCGAACGGCTGAACCCCGTCGAGACAGGGCAGTACGAAGACAAATACGCTTCGTGGGAATGGCGCCTCGGACGGAAACTGCCGTTCACGGCCGAATACAGCCGCCGTTTTGCCTGGGGCGACCTGACGCTGCAGTTCTGCGTCGAGGGTGGTATCATAAAAGACGCCGCCGCCTATTCCGACGGAATGGATACGGACTTTGTGAAAGCGGCGGGCAACACGCTTAAAGGCTCCGTTTTCTCATCCTCCGAAATCAAAACCCGGCTGCTCGCCCTGGCGCGGGCAACGCCTGTCGGCCAGGCCATGCTGAATGATATAATCGGCCTTGTGGAAGAACATAACTTTTAATACGCTTCATCATGAAAGAGAAAAAAAATGCCGCGCTGGTCTGTTTTTCGGGCGGACAGGATTCTACGACCTGCCTTTTCTGGGCGAAAAAACAGTTTGAACATGTCGAAGCCGTGATTTTCCGCTACGGACAGCGACATGCGGACGAAGTCGGAATAGCCGCCGGAATAGCCTCCGGAGCCGGCGTTCCGTTTCATATACTCGACATCTCCCTGCTGTCGCAACTCGCCCCGAACGCGCTGACGGACCATACAATCCTCATGGACAGGGAACAGCCGCCGGGAAGCTATCCCAATACTTTCGTCCCGGGACGCAACATGCTGTTCCTCACCTTTGCGGCCATACTGGCGCGAAGTCACGGCATATACGACATCGTAACGGGCGTCTCCGCCGCCGATTACAGCGGCTACCCCGACTGCCGCGACACGTTCGTCCGCTCGCTCAACGTGACGCTCAATCTTGCGATGGACGAACAGTTCATGCTGCATACGCCGCTGATGAACCGTGACAAAAGCGAAGTATGGGCGCTGTCCGACGAACTGGGCGTATTCGACCTCGTACGAACCCGGACGCTGACGTGCTACAACGGCATCCCCGCTGCCGGTTGCGGCCACTGCCCCGCCTGCCGGCTCCGCAAATCCGGCCTGGAAAAATATCTGGCCCGGAAAGGAAAGTAAACGTACGCTTTGATAATAAGTTTGTAAAACCGGAAAAAACCATATACCTTTGTATCCGAACGCAAAAAAAAATGTCACGACAATGATACCGCGAAGAAAATTACCCATAGGGTTACAGGATTTTGAAGATTTACGCACCAGCAACTATCTGTACGTAGATAAAACGGAATACGTATATCGCATGGCCAATTTCGGAAAGCCGTATTTCCTTGGCCGCCCCCGCCGTTTCGGCAAGAGCCTGTTCCTCTCCACGCTCAAGGCCTATTTCCTGGGAAAGCGGGAGCTGTTCGACGGCCTGGCGATTGCAGAACTGGAAAAGGACTGGATAGAATATCCGGTATTTCACTTGGATATGAGTGTGGGAATGATTACCGATGCGTCATCGCTCGCCAGACGCCTTGGCACAGTCCTG
>JAIRYY010000145.1 GCA_031267485.1 Tannerella sp. | reverse complement strand
TGATTTTGCCTTTCGCACTGAAGTGCAAATCATTTTCCGGTTGATTTTGCCCTCATCTTCAAAAAAAAATTCATTTGTTCTTCAGAAATAAAAACTTACAGTGACGAATATACACTGCTCGCATGGGAAGGAGGCTCTCCTTCGAAGGGGACAAATAAAGTGCGACAATTTGGGATGCACCCGGGGAAGCAGCCCGGGGTGAGTTTCATATTTTCGGCACGGACGGCAAATCTTAACAGAACCGTAACAAAACAGCAGGAAAACTGTAAGTATTCTGTCCTATCTTTGCGGCGGAAACAAATATTTTTTTATATTTGCGGAAAATTCGGAAACGGCATCCAAACCCCGCCGTACACTGTTTGATAAAGATGGAAAGAGAGAAAATACTTATTGTTGACGACGACCCGAACATCTGCGAGATCCTTTCGTACAACCTGACAGGCGAAGGGTATGAAACCGTTCCGGCACATTCGGCGGAGGAAGCGCTGGAAAAACTATCCTCCGACTTCTCGCTGATTCTGCTGGACATCATGATGGGCGGAATGTCGGGCTATCAGCTGGCCCGGACGCTGCGGAGCATGGACAACGGGATACCGATCATCTTCCTCACGGCCAGAAACACGGAAAATGACATGCTGACGGGTTTCTCCGTCGGGGGCGACGATTACATCTCCAAGCCTTTTTCGCTGAAGGAGGTCTCGGCGCGGGTGAAAGCCATACTGAAACGCCGGCGGACGGCGCCGGCGCAGACAAACAGATTCGTTTTCCGGAATCTCGTCATCGACTTCGACATAAAGGAGGTGACGGTTGCCGGAAAGAGCGCGGGCGTCACAAAAACCGAATTTGAAGTCCTTGCCTTCCTGGCCAAAAATCAGGATCACATCTATTCGCGCGAAGAACTCATCAATCGCATCTGGGAAAAGACGCCCTACATCACCGAGCGAACGGTCGACGTGCACATCACGCGCCTGCGCAGGAAGCTGCAGGAATATGCCCCGCTGATTTCCAACAAGTCCGGCTACGGTTACCGGTTCAACATCAGCAACGTATGAAAATAACATACAAGCAAAAGCTGTTTTTCTGTTTCGTTGTCATTTTTGCCCTCTTCACGGCGGGAATACTCGTTTTTGAGCGGTCGCGCGACCGGATGTTCCGGACGGGGGCGCTGCAGGAAAAACTGGACGCATACGCGGATATCATCAGTCTTTCGATCGGGATGAACGCCGGCAGGCAGCCGGGAGCGGCCATCGACGCTGCGCGCGCGATGCTTCCGCGCGATCTTCGCGTCACGCTGATTACGGGGCAGGGAGAGGTCGTGTACGACAATGCAGCCGGGCCGGCCGGACGGCTGGAGAATCATGCCGGACGGCCGGAAATAATGCAGGCGCTGAAGAACGGGAGCGGCGCCGATATCCGGCTTTCGGCGTCGAACGGCCTCAAATACATCTACTATGCCAAACGGTTTACGGATTATTTCGTGCGGGTGGCGTTTCCCTACGATACGCGGATACGGCATTTCCTGCAGCCGGACAACCGGTTTCTGTACTTCATCGCCGTACTGTTCCTCCTCATGCTGGCGCTGACGAATTTCGTCGCCGGACGCTTCGGGAAGTCGATAAAACAGCTGAGGGGCTTTGCCGTGTCGGCCGGGAACGGGGGGACGATTGCCGACATCGACTTCCCCGACGACGAGCTGGGCGAGATAGGGGCGAAGATTCGGGAAAGCTACGAGCTGATTAACCGGAACAAAAGGAAAATTTCGCTCGAACGCGAGAAACTGCTTCAGCATGTCCATGTTTCCGGCGAAGGGCTGTGTTTTTTTTCGCATGACAGGAAAGTCAAGTTTCACAACGGGCTGTTCATCCGCTACCTGAATTTCCTGACCGACGAATCGACGTCCGATCCCCTGACGATTTTTACGGAGCCGAAATTCGGAGAGGTTGCCGCCTTTCTGTCGGGCGCGCCCGGACGGGAAAACTATTTCGAGACGCGGATCAGCTGTCAGGGACGCTTTTTCAGCATACAGGTGAATCTGTTTGAAGACCGGAGTTTCGAGATTATCATAAACGACACGACCCGCCAGGAAAAGACGCGCCGCCTGAAACAGGAAATGACGGGCAACATCGCGCACGAACTGCGGACGCCCATCACAAGCATCCGCGGCTATCTGGAACTGATTCTCTCGCAGTCGCCCGACGCCGCGACGGCCCGGACGTTCACCGAAAAGGCCTACGGCCAGACGCTCGTGCTTTCGGAACTGATCCGCGACATGAGCCTGATCTCGAAAATCGGCGAGGCGCCCCGCTCGTTCCAGCTTGAGGCCGTCAACCTGAACGAACTGCTCCGGTCGCTGGAAAACGATCTGCAGAACGATCTGCGGCGGGAAAACATACGGATGAAATGCGACCTGGGCGGCGACATCGTCGTCAACGGCAATCCGAACCTGCTCTATTCCGTCTTCCGCAACCTGACGGACAATGTGATCCGCCATGCCGGCGGGAACATCGACATTCTCGTCTGCAAATGCGGCGAGGACGGGGATTTTTATTATTTCACGTACGCCGACACGGGCGCAGGCATTCCCGACGAACAGCATCTGAACCGCCTCTTCGAGCGCTTTTACCGCGTGGACGGGGGACGCACGCGCGACACCGGCGGTTCGGGACTGGGTCTTTCCATCGTGAAGAACGCCATCCTGCTCCACCGTGGAAACATCGTCGTGAAAAACCGCACAGGCGGCGGCCTGAAGTTTATCTTCAACCTGCCGAAACAGCGTGTCCCCCAGGAATAAAAAAAAACAGCATACCCGTCCGCAGATTGTGCGGATTTTTTTTATGCCGCAAACCTTTCGGACGGGGAGCGCTGTTATCCCTGAGGATTCGTCTAAAAATAACTGATACATTTGCCGAATACATGACTGCCTCGAAAGTCGCCGTCATTGCGAGGGCGCAGCCCGAAGCAATCCAGGCACAGGCGACGTAGCACAGGCGGTGCAGACCGGGCGGCGGTCGGGGCATCGCCTGCGCCTGGATTGCTTCGTTCCTCGCAATGACGATGTCTCGCTTTACGCCCACTAATCACTAAGTAACGTGAAAGAAACCATCACATGTTATTTCTTTCACGTTACTAAAGATACTCTCCCGCGAGGTGGCCGGATGCAAAGGCCCAGTGAATGTTGTAGCCTCCCAGCCGGCCGGTTATGTCGACTACTTCACCGCTGAAGAAAAGTCCTTCCGTCAGCAGGCTTTCCATGCTTTTGGGGTTGATTTCGCTGGTGCGGACGCCGCCCATTGTGGCCTCCGCCCTTGAAAAGCTTTCGGGCGAAGCGGGGCAGACGGGGAACGAATGGATGCATCCGGCAATGATGCCGCGTTCCTTTCGGGCGAGTCCGGCCACTTTGCGCTCCGACAGGCCGGCGGGGATGATTGCCCGGACGAGTCTTTCGGGCAGGAGATGTGCGAACAGGTTTTTCACCAGCAGTTTTCCGTTGCGGGGGTCGTGCATCAGTGCGACCGCGTCTTCCGGGGGCAGGAAGTTAATCTCGACGACGTCGTCCTTTTCGTAAAAACAGGAAATCTGAAGTACGGACGGGCCGCTGATTCCCCGGTGCGTGAACAGCAGGGGCTCTTCCACCGCGGCGCTTTTTCCCCTGATCCGAAGCTGTGCGTTGAGGCTGATGCCCTGCAGATGCAGGAGCGGAGAATCCTGCGGAAGGACGAAGCCGGCAAGCGCCGGCCTGAGCGGCGTCACCCGGTGTCCGAACTGCCGGGCGATCCGGTATCCCAGATCCGTCGCGCCCGTCTGCGGCCATGCCAGTCCGCCCGTCGCCACAAGCAGCCGCTGCGATTCGTACCGCACGCGCCCGCACTTCACCTGAAAACATGCCGTGTGCGACACCTCCGACACGTCCGCGCCCAGCGAAAAATCGGCGCCGCCGCTTTTTGCCGCCCCGGTCAGGTACGCGACGATTTCGCCTGCGCCGTTTTTGCAGAAAATGCGTCCGTGCTCCCTCTCCTCGGTCTCTATGCCCGCGCCGCGCAGTATGCCGGCAATCGAATCCACGGTAAACTGTCCGAGCGCATGGCGGCAGAAAGAGCTGTCTTCGCCTAAATAGTCGGACACGGAGACGTGCCGGTTCGTGACATTGCACTTCCCGCCGCCCGACGCGAGCAGTTTCCGTCCGGCTTTCTCCGAATGATCGACGACGAGTACCCTGCGCCCCCTCTCCGACGCGCGGATGGCTGCCATAAGTCCGGATGCGCCCGCGCCTAAAATGATGGCATCATATTTCTCCATACGGCAAAAAGGCTGTTTACCGGATGTTGTAACCCCCGGCGACAACGTCAAACGCCGGCACGCCGCCGTCCGGGAGCGTGAGTTCAATGTCGCGGCTTTCGCCCGGAAGCAGGTTGAAATAACCGTCGGAGAAGAACGCCGGCAGGATAAACTCGCCCGTCTTGCTGTCGCGGGCGTTCAGCTTTATTGCTGCGGCAACCGTTTTGCCCGGATTTTTGACGCGGACAATCCACCGGTTACCTTTCCCCGCCTTTCGCACCGAGATGTCCGGCCTTATTTCATCAAGCCCGTTCAGCGTCCGGTTCAGCGTGATGTCACCCCCGTTTTGCCAGTAATCGTTTACGGAAACGGCAGCGCCGCGGCTGTTCCTCAGTTCCACGCGGACAAGGGCGAAGCGGGGCGCTCCGGCGCCGTCCGTCACCGGCGTGAAACATTCCGTCCTGCTCCCGGCGGGCGCACCGGTTTTCATGCTTTTCGAGTAAAACAGTTTCCCCGTCATGTCATATCCCCTCACGGATACGGTCATGTCCTTCTGTGGAAAAAGGGCGCTGTTGATGACGGAAACCCTGCCGTCGTGGAGATTCATCTGAACATGAACCGGCTCCTGCGCCTTCTTCACGCCGAAATAGGCCCCCGGAGTTTCGCCGTCGTACGTGTGCGTCTGCCACGTCATGCTTGGCCACGACGGATGACTCATCCACAGGACAAGTCCCGTGACATCGTCCCACATCCTGCTGTTTGCCGCCTCGACGATGGCGCGCCACGTGCCGTACGAAACCATCTGTCCTTTCCGCGCAAAATCGTCAACGCCGTCAGCCTCGCCGTAACTGTTCACCGCTTCGATGAAATCGCCGAAGAAATGGCTCCTGTGATGCAGGTCGTGGTATGCCCACACATCGTTTACCGGCCACAGGTCTTCCGGCGCGATGAACTTGCGGATGGTATGCGCCGTCGGGATAGCCTGCGCGCCAAGCTCGGTATTGAAACCCCTCGCATATTTCCGGTAATAGTCCGCATTATCCTTCAGGTAGCCGTACGGTCCGCTGTTCACCATATTCAGATGCCGCGAGTTGCCGTGATAATGCCGCGTGGGGTCTTCTTCAGCCACCATGCCGTGAAGCATCGCCTCCAGCCCGTCCGGCGCGTATCCCTCGTTCCTCGGGCACCAGAGGGCGATGCTTGGATGCGTGCGGAAGCGGCGCACGGCGTCGGTCGCATTGCGGAGGAACAGCCGGTGGTCGTTCGGATCGACCGTGTCGTCCGTCGTAATCCAGAAATCGTTCCAGACGAGCAGGCCATATTCGTCGGCAAGCTCGTAAAACAGCGATTCGGTGTTTTCTCCCGTCCAGTTCCTTATCATGTTGAAGCCGGCCTCCCTTTCCAGGCGGAAAAACGGCTCCATCGTTTCGCGTCCCATACGCTTCATCATCTCGTCCATTCCCCACGTTGCGCCCCTGACGAAGATGCGCGTCCCGTTCACCCTGAAAACGATGAACTGTCCGGCCGGGTCGTCGTCCGGCAGCGGTACGGACACTTTCTCCTCGTTCACGCCCTCCCGCAGCGTCGGGATGGCTTCCCTGAGGCGTGGGTCGCCGACATAAACGCATTTCTCGTAGTTGAATACCGGCTTCCGGTCACTGTCCGCGTCGACGGGGGTGTACAGGATGCGGTGATTTCCCCTTTCCGCCGTATGCACCATCAGTTCGTACGCGAGTTCGCGAATGCCGAACCGGAGGTTTTTGCAGTCCGAAACCTCCCCGTCCGCGGAAACCGTCAGCTGCAGGTCATACAGATTCTGCGCCCCGTAGCCGTTGGGCCACCAGAGCCTGGGATTGACCACGTTCAGTTCCCCGTGCGTTTCGGGGGAGAAGGATAACACTTTCTCCTCCCCCGCGTCGAGCGCGTAGGGCATATCCGCGCTGACGCCGTCAAATTCAGCCCTGACCGTACCCCGTACGGCATGGCCGGCGACATTCGCCAGCGGAACGAGAATCGTAACCGCAGCCCTCGCCGTGTCCGGCAGCGGGAGGTTTGTCATCACATGCGGGTCGCCAATCCTGATGTCGCCCGTAGCCCGTAGCCTCACGTCCTGCCACAGGCCGGTATTCCGGTCCCTTATGCCCGGAATCCAGTCCCAGCCCATCGACGCGATGAACGTGGGGCCGTCGAGACTTAGCTGTCCCCCGTTGAGACCCTGTCCCGCCACCGCCGACTGTTCGTGGGATATCCCCGGATTGCAGGGCGGATGTATCAGTATGGCCAGGACATTGTTTTTCTCTTTCACGACGTCCGTTATGTCAAATTCACCCCTGATGAACGCCCCCTCAATGTTCCCGAGTTTCCCGGCATTGAGGAACACTTCGGCGCGATAGTTGATGCCGTTCAGGACGAGCGCCAGCCTCTTCCCCGCGCCGCCGCCGCCCGCCGGCAGCGGACGGTCGAACACGATTCGGTACCACCAGTCCATGCGGCACAGCGTGTCGGGAATGGACAGGTTGTTCAGTCCGTAAGCCGGTTCGGGATACACGCCCTGGTGAACGAGCGTGGCGAGTACCGTCCCCGGAACGGTAGCGTTATACCAGTCTTTCGTGTCGAACCCGGCGCTGAATATCGATATGTCCGATGCCAGCCCCTGCGTCGAAGAGCCAAGCTCCCATCCGTCGGAAATAATCCATTCGTTTGTGCCTGCGGCAACCAGGCGTGCCGGGATATTCTTTTTCGCCACACGCACGGGCGTCTGGAACGGCGCCTTGCCGACCGGCATTTCCGCCGCCGGCTGCCCGTCCCGCAATCCCTGCCAGAGAAAACGGGTACCCGTCTTCCCCCATTCCGTCTGTGCGCCCGACGGAAACGGGCTGGCCGCAATCATGCAGGCCGGGAGCAGTTTTATCACTGTTTTTGAAATGGAAACCATAGTGTCTGTTATTTAGATTAAAATTGTTCTGATTCCGGAAAAAATCCCGCCGTGACGAATCGTGCGGGAAAGCTGTCATTTAACCTGCGTTTTCAGGATGGCTGCAACTTCCCCGACGGGAAGCCCGGTTATTTTGGCAATGAGTTCCGCCGGCATGCCTTCACGGGCGCATCTGGCGGCCACTTCCGCTTTTTCTTCCGTATGCCCCCGGGTCAGGCCAATCGCTTCCCCTTCCTCGCGCCCTTCCTCGCGCCCTTTTTCGCGTCCTTTTTCATGCGCTTCCTCGCGCGCTTCTTCGACGGCGGTGTCTATCACGTTTATCAAATCGCGGTAATGTTTCAGACTTTCCTCGTAGTCCAGGGCTTCTTCCGGCGTGAAGCAGGCAATCTCGGCTATGCGGAATAACC
>JAIRYY010000135.1 GCA_031267485.1 Tannerella sp. | reverse complement strand
TTTGTTTGTTTGTTCTTTGTTTGTTAATAATACTTTTGTCATTCATTTCTCTTTTTTGTTTCATACGCATACTTATTTGATTGTTAATACTGTAATTTATTCTCATTTTTACATATTCTGTTATAATGCCAAACCGTTATTCATTATTCATTACCGGATCCTGCGTCGCTGCGATGACGACGGCCGGGTGTTATCACTGTTCTCATCAGCGCCGGCTTCACGGCGACTGTTCACATTGGCCAGTTTCTTCCTCAACTCTCTCTGGTTATGCGCCGCAACCTGCATGCCTTCCTGTCCGGCGCGCTTCAGATAGGTGTCCGCCTCGCTGTAGCTGCCTTTCAACAACAGAAAGACTCCCATGTTGTTCGCATATTCCGGCGTCGAGGGATCGGCCAGTTTGAGGTATCGCTCGGCCTCGCGCAGGTTGTTCTTTGCCAATGCCGCCGCCGCTCCGTTCAGATTGGCCACCGGATCGTCCGGGAACTCTTCGCGCGCCACCTCAAATACTTTCAGAAATTCAGGGCTCCCGGCTTCATACGTATTTGCCACAATATACATTTCGTTCAAACTCAGCAGCTGTGGCGCCAGCGCCAGGTTTTCCTTCGCCTCTTCCAGCGAGAAATCCTTTACGGTATAATTGACTTCACAGACCACGCGGCGAAGTTTGGGATACAATTCTTCATATATAATCTTATACGGACGCCCGTCGCCAATCTTGCTGATCGCCTTTTCGCGCGCATCCAGATCGCCAATCGTCTTCATCAGGCGGAATATTTCATCCTTATGCGATACCGGATAATCTTCCAGCAGCCGGCGAAATCCGTCCCAGTCCTCGCCGCCCGTACGCGTTTCGAACAGACCGGCCTGAATGGTACTGTTGTTCACGAAATACCGCATCATTGATTCGGAGCGTGCGCGGGACAGTTCCGTATTGAACTTCAGCGAACTTTCGGGCGAGGCATAGCCCGTCATATAAACGCCCTGAACGGTAATATCCTCATTGGTCGCTATCGTGCGTATCATCTTGTCAATTTTCGCCAGCTCCGTCGGGTTATTGCCGAAATCGGGATAGATCTCGTTCTTGCCGCGCGGGAAATCAAGGTACGCGTTCCCAATCTCCGTACGGTTCTTGATCACCTCCACTTCCGGTTGAATGTATGCCAGTTGCGGACGCACCTGATATACCGGATCGGCGATGATGTCTTTGGTCAGCCCCTCCATGACGCGCGAACGGGCGATCTTCGACTGGTCTCCACATCCGCACAGGTCTTCCTCCACATCCAAAAAGGCGTCGGACATCCAGGGTTCGAACGGAACGGAGATATGATAGTTAAGTTTGCCTTTCGGCTTTACGATCGCATAGGGCAAATTGTTTTCAAATTCCTCATAAGCCTGATCGTCCAATTCCAGCTCGCGGATAAAAGCCTTGTTCCTTGTCGTTCCCTGTATCATCACTTTCGGCAGTTCGATCTCCTCCGTCGAAGAACCGATTACCGGCGTGATTATTTGTGCATGATTCGCTTTCAGCGCCATCTTCGACATGTCAATATCCACATCTACAATAAGGGAATCGCCGGATTGCTTCATATAATTGCATTGATACTGAACGCGGTTGCGCTGGGAAACTGTGCTCCGGCTGTCCGATTCGGACGGGCCGTCCTGAGATGAAGATTCCGTCTTCGCCGACCGGTTGCGAGCATTACCCAGTTGCTGGCGTTGCGCATCAACCGAAAGACAAAGAAAAATGCCAAGTACGATTGTTATGTATCTTATTCCACTCATATCTTCTTTATTTTTAAATCTTCAACTCCATATTTTTATTTAAGCATATACACTAATGATATTCCGGCGCGTGTAGGACCAAAATAATGTGCTGACTCTTCTCCCAGTTTTTTCTTACAGTCGGTACAGCGACTCTTATCATACTGCAGATACACATAACCGACGCCAAGCGTAAATTCCAGGCTCAACCTGCGACCCAGTACCCAATGATATCCGTATGAAACGCCTGCTCCGGCAAACCAGCCTTCAAAACTGTTTATATAGATCCCGTCGCGATCCGCATTTCCCCAATAAACATCATTCGCTTCAAGTTCGGTTCCGCTTGCTTTACCCAAACCGGGATATGGCACCTCGGAGATTTGATACCCGATACCCTGCACCTTCACATTTTCATATCCTACCGGTGTCATCTCCATCGGGTACATTCCCAGATAATCACCCGATGCGTCCTTGTATCGTCCCCAGTCGAACGGCAGCTTCAACCCTCCTGCGTTAAACAGCCCGCCAAGCAAATGAACGCCAAAGTAATGTCCATTAAATTTCTCACACATCCACCAGCGCACTTCCGGCTGAATCATAAAATGCTTTAACTTGATCTCCCGCTCGGAAGCGGAAGCGCTCACTACGGACAAGTCCTCCTCGTACAAGCCAACCCATTTATGTCCTAATGTCCACGGATTATAGTTCAGCCCGATATCCAGCGTCGTCTTATGATTCAAGGCGACCTCATATCCAAGATTGATCGTCGTCGTAGCGTCGTACAGGAGATTCGTCTTCAACGCCATATCCTGTGCCGACAGCTCCGAACCAGCTGCCAATAATACCAAAAACATCAATAATGCTACCTTTTTCATATTCTCACATTTTATGACAAGAAAGGCCTTGGCCGGAAATTGCAATAAAACAAAATCTCCTGTAAAACCAAAGTCTCACTCATCATCATTACATATATTTAAATTTCGGGGATTCGTTCACCCCATTTTATATTTCAACATTTCACTCAGACATCCAAACGGACACGGCTACACCGATTATCCCGCTTCATTATTTCCGGACGTTTGTTCAACATTACTTTGCAAATATACATCGCTATTTCAAAAAAAACATATTCAATGTATAAGAAAAACATATCAAAGGACAAAACCTCCACTTTCCTGTACAAAACAGACTTTACAGCCTACCGGAAAGGTAAATAACGATTTTATCAGACATCAACAATTGCAAACTCGTTAAATCCGTCGATTTATCCGCCACAAAAGTGCGAGTGTTTTACGAAAAAATATTGCCTTTTTGGATAAATTTATTTCCATTTTTGCTATTTTGGTAAAATTTGAGCGAAATAATCACAAAATCACCTCTTTTAAGCGTCCAAAACACCTGCTTTATGTCCATAAACGTCTCCGATTTCATAAACCCAATTACTGCTTCTCATTTTTTTTGCCTCACGAAAAAAAATCATTTTTCACGTACAATGAACGCTTTCATCGTATGCATGTTGAAAACTTTGCGATTTCATCATGTCTTCACGATGCAAATATAAAGACTATTTTTGAATCAAACAAATTTTTTCAGCATTATTATGTCTTATACTGATTAATTTAGTATTAAGTTATCAACTCCGTTGACTTTATATATTAAAAATGTTCGCCCGTACATTATATAAATGAGAAATAATCGAATAAATTGCCGAAAGAAAAAATGGGCGCGGAACAGGTCATACTTTTTTTGACTTTTTGGATTTTTTATTCACCACAGTCTTCGCCTCTTTTATAATCGCACCCGGCGGTTCTTGAAAATAACGATGGCAGAAACGGTTAAAATGACTGGGCGAATTGAAATGAAACTTATCCATCGCGTCAGAGATCGTAACGCCCGGTTCCGCAAGGTAGAGCCGCAGCCGCTTGGCCGTTTCCAGCTGCATCCATTTTGCCGGAGAAACATTAAATTCTTCACGGAAACGCTTGTCGAAAGTCTTGCGTCCCATACCGACAAGTCCGGCGAACTCGGGCACGCCTCCGCCATCCAGTTTGGGATAGTTCTCCAAGACCTTATCCCGGAAATCCATGGAATGGCCGATCAATGGAGAGAGAAGATTCACGATATCCGCGTGCGGACAGAGATGGCGCAACAGCATGAACAGCTCGCTGTGTTTAAGGCTGTTGAACTGTACGCCGTCAATCTTCTGCTTCTGAAAATACAGCACCTGTTCCAAAAAAACACGCAACGGAGCCGGAATCGTCACCGGGCGGAAGTCGTATACCGTCTTTTCCACGTCCGGCAGATAGGCTTTGAACAGCTGCCGGTCGTACGGAGAAATAAATTTATCAAAATACATGACATAGAGTTTTGTCTTTTTCAATGCTTTGATTTTAACGGATGACGACCTCAACAGAAAGATCATTTCACCGGCCTGAAACTGACGGTTCGCAAATTGATTGCAAGTCAGCTCCACCGTTCCCCCAAGAACAAAAAGAATGTAATTCGACGGCAACCCGCGGTTTCCAAGTTCCTCGCCCGCTTTTATTTCATAATAAGTAAATGCGGTATTAGCTTCAACCTGAACCTTGCGGGATTCGCTTAATTCCCTTATTTTAAAAATATTCTCCATATACAGTAAAAACTACGGATTCAATACAACCCTCCCTTGTTTCAAACATTCTTCATCTGAAAAAGGGTTGCAAATATACATATTATTATTACATTTGCGATATGAATGTTCAATTTTTTAAAAATTATGAGTGGAATACAGGAATTTCGGCATGTGGCTTTCAAGGATACGTCGTTTGCCAATCTGATGCAGAAACGCATTTATAACGTGCTGCTTATCGCGACAAAATATGATGCGTTCATGCTTGAGGACGACGGACGCGTGGATGAACAGATTTTTAACGAATATACGTCGCTGAGCCTGCGCTATCCGCCGCGATTCACGCAGGCGTCGACCGAAGAAGATGCGCTGAACGAACTTAAAAACCTTGGTTTTGACCTGATTATATTTATGCCGAACATGGTCGACCGCGATGTGTTCGGAACGGCGAAGAACATTAAACTGCATTACCCGGATATCCCGATCGTCGTGCTGACGCCTTTTTCGAAAGAGGTGTCGAAAAGCATTGCGAACGAGGATCTCGGCGCTATCGACTATGTGTTCAGCTGGCTGGGCAACTCGGAGTTGCTGCTGGCTATCATCAAGCTGATCGAGGACGAGATGAACGCGCCCGACGATACGGCGAGCGTGGGGGTGCAGATTATCCTGCTTATCGAGGATTCCATCCGTTTTTATTCGGCGGCGCTGCCTCACCTGTATAAATTTGTGCTTGAACAGAGCATGGAGTTTGCCAAGGAGGCGCTGAACGAGCATCAGAAAACGCTGCGCATGAGGGGACGCCCGAAAATCAGGCTGGCGCGGACGTACGAAGAGGCGATGCGCGTTTTTAACGATTACAGGGATAACATCCTCGGTATCATATCGGATATCAGTTTCATGCGCGGCAATGAGAAGGATGCGGCGGCGGGATACAGGTTCTGCAGTTACGTGCGCAAGGCTGGGGGGGCGATCCCGATCATTCTCGAATCGTCCGACCCTGAAAACCTGACGTATGCCAGGGAACTGGGCGCGTCGTTCATCCACAAGCAGTCGAAAACTTACGCGCGCGAGCTGAAGCAGAAGATTATGCAGCGCTTCGGATTCGGGGATTTCGTGATCCTGAATCCCGAAACGAAGGAGGAGATTATGCGCATCAGAGACCTGAAGGATCTTCAGCACAAGATGATGGCTATTCCGGACGATTCGCTGCGGTATCACCTTTCGCGCAATCATTTTTCGCGCTTCTTCTATTCGCGGGCGATGTTCCCGCCGGCCGAACTGCTGAAACAGGTGGATGTGAGTGCATACAGGGATATGGACGAGGCGCGGCAGTTTATCTTTGACGTAATCGTGCAATACCGCCGAATGAAAAATTCCGGCGTTGTGGCGGTTTATCAGAAGGAACGGTTCGATGAATACAGTAATTTTGCGCGGATAGGCGACGGGTCGCTCGGCGGCAAGGGACGCGGCCTTGCTTTTATCGGCGCCATGATAAAACGCTATCCCCGGCTGGAGAGGGAGAATTTCCCCGTGGATATCCCGAAAACCGTCGTTTTATGTACCGACATCTTCGATGAATTTATGGAATCGAACAATCTGTATCCGGTTGCGCTGAGCGATGCGGAGGACGAGGAGATGCTGCAGCATTTCCTGCGCGCAAGCCTCCCCGCACGCCTTGTCGACGACCTGACGGCTTTGCTGGAAGTTATCGGACGCCCGGTGGCCGTCCGCTCGTCAAGCCTGCTCGAAGATGCGCATTACCAGCCGTTTGCCGGCGTGTATGCGACGTACATGGCGCCCAGCATGCCGGATAAGCGCGGGATGCTGCAGTCGGTAAGCGACGCGATAAAGGGCGTTTACGCTTCCGTGTTTTACGGGGACAGCAAGGCTTACATGACGGCGACGAGCAACCTGATTGAAAGCGAAAAGATGGCCATCGTGCTGCAGGAGGTCGTGGGATGCCGGTACGGCAGGTATTTTTACCCGACAATCAGCGGTGTGGCCAAATCGCTGAATTTTTATCCGATCGGCAATGAAACGGCGGAGGATGGAATCGCCAATATCGCTCTCGGACTTGGGAAGTATGTCGTCGACGGGGGCGTAACGCTGAGGTTTTCGCCGCGCCATCCGCACAACATACTGCAGATGAGTTCGCTGGATTTTGCGCTCCGCGAGACGCAGACGCATTTCCTGGCGCTGGACATGGGCGATCCGGAGCTGCGCCTGACGGCAAACGATGCGTTCAACCTGGTCAGGCGCTCCGTCAGGGATGCGGACAGCGACGGGATACTGAAGTACATGGCTTCGACGTACGATCCGCAGGATCAGGTCATACGCGACGGATATTATCCGGGAGGACGAAAAATCGTGTCGTTTGCCAACATATTGCAGTACGACATGCTTCCCCTGAGCGACACGCTCAACCGTCTGCTTGAGATAGGGGAACGGGAGATGGGACGCCCCGTGGAAATTGAGTTTGCCGTCGATATCAAACCCGACTGCCGCGACAGGGGGGCGTTTTACGTGCTCCAGATCAGGCCGATTGTCGACCGGAAAGAGATGATTGACGAAGACCTGGATGCGATTGAGAGGAGGGATACGATTCTCTTTTCAAAAAGCGTACTTGGACACGGGATCATGAACACCGTCCGTTACGTGCTTTATGTGAGGGCGGAGGCTTTCAATTCGTCGAACAACCAGCTGATCGCCTACGAAATCGAGAAGATCAACCGCCGGTTCACCGGGAGCGACGAAGGTTACATCCTGGCCGGACCGGGACGCTGGGGAAGCAGCGACACGTGGCTGGGCATCCCCGTCAAATGGCCGCACATCAGCAATGCGCGCGTCATCGTGGAGTACAGCTTAGACCGGTATCCCGTCGATCCGAGCCAGGGGACGCATTTCTTCCAGAACCTGACGTCGTGCGGCACGGGATATTTTACGGTCAATCCGGTGAACGGCGATCTCTTTGACGAAGATTTCCTGAACGCGCAGCCGGCCGTCGAGGAGAGCCGTTTTCTGCGTCTCGTGCGTTTCGACAGCCCTGCGGTTATAAAAATGGACGGAAAAAAGGGCGTGGGGGTCGTGATGAAACCGGGCTTTTCGTAAAAAAAACGAAGTTGCGGGAACGTATAATGAGGGAATTTTACTACTTTTGTTCCCCGATATGGAATTAACTACATTAAAACCTTTTGCTTTATGAAAAATTATTTTTTACGGACAGCCGGTATTCTATTACTGTTCCCTGTCGCAAATATCCTGTTTACAGACTGTACATCAACCCAATCCGGCCATTTCATTACCGACGCGGACTACCGGACAAGGGTTCGCGGGACGCTGGAAATGAAAAAGACATACTTCGCCGACCCGGCGCCGTTTGACGTGTTCGACCGGGAGATGACCCTCCGGGAAAGGGAAGCCCTGGAATTTCTGTACGCCTACATGCCGGTCGGCGACATTGCGGATTACGGGGGGGATTTCTACCTCCGGAACGTGCGCGCGTCGTTTGAAACGCGTGAAGAAATGCCCTGGGGAAAGGATATCCCTGAAATGATTTTCCGTCACTTCGTCCTCCCGGTGAGGGTTAACAGTGAGAATCTCGACGAAAGCCGCACGGTCTTCTACGGCGAACTGAAAGAGAGAGTCCGGAACCTGTCCCTGTACGACGCCGTCCTGGAAGTCAACCACTGGTGCCACGAGAAAGTGATCTACACGCCGTCCGACGGACGAACCAGTTCGCCGCTTGCTTCCGTCAGGTCGGCATACGGGCGATGCGGCGAGGAATCGACCTTTACGGTCGCCGCCCTGCGGTCGGTCGGCATCCCCGCCCGCCAGGTCTACACGCCCCGGTGGGCGCATACGGACGACAACCATGCATGGGTGGAGGCCTGGGTGGACGGCAAATGGTACTTCATGGGCGCCTGCGAACCGGAACCGGCGCTCAACCTCGGATGGTTCAATGCGCCGGCATCCCGCGGCATGCTGATGCATACAAAGGTATTCGGTTACTATGACGGCGCCGAGGACGTGATGGAGCGCACCGGATGCTATACGGAAATAAACGTGATCGACCATTACGCGCCGACGGCGCTGGCGAACGTCACGGTCAGGGATGTCGCCGGCGCGCCGGTGGAGGGGGCGCTGGTCGAATTTAAACTGTACAATTACGCGGAGTTCTATTCCGTCGCGCAGAAAACGACGGACAGGGACGGCCGCTGTTCCCTCTCGGCGGGAAAAGGGGACATGCTGGTATGGGCGACAAAGGACGGACGTTTCGGCTACCATAAAATATCTTTCGGCAAAGACGATCATCTGACGGTCGTCCTGGATAAATCGCCGGGCGATACGGCCACGCTGGAGTTTGACATAACGCCTCCCGTCGAGGGCGGTATCCCCGTCGAAGTCACCGGCGAACAAAGAAAGGAGAACGAAAAACGCCTGCGCGAAGAGGATGCCGTCCGTAACCGGTACGTATCCACATTCTACACGAAGGAGAAAGCGCTCGCGGCAGTTGGGAAATACCCGGCCGAAATGCGGGAAAAGGCCGCCGGAATACTGGTGAAAAGCCGCGGCAACCATGCGCAGATTGAGAAATTCCTGTCGGACGTTCCCGACGGCATGATGTCAGTCGCCCTGAGCCTGCTCGATGCTGTTTCGAACAAGGATTTGCGCGACACGCCTGCGGAAATATTTGCAGACCACTTTTACCACACACCCATAAAAAGCGAGTCTGCGCCCTGCCCGCCTGCCTTATTTTATAAATATGTGCTCAATCCCCGCGTATCAAACGAGCTGTTAACGCCCTACAAAAAGTTTTTCGCGGAGAACATGGATATTTCCACCGCCGAAAACGCCCGGAAGAATCCGCAGGTACTGGTCGACTGGGTCAAAGAGAACATCATCGTGCGCGACAGCCTGAACCCGCAACGCATCCCGGTGATGCCCGCCGGCGTATGGAAAGCGCGCACGGCGGATACACACTCGCGAAACATCTTTTTCGTCGCCCTGGCGCGCAGCCTCAGTATTCCCGCACGGATAGAACCGGTCGCGAAAAAAGTGCAGTACTACGACGGCAAATGGGTGGATGTGAATTTCGACGCGGACGGACGGACCGTTTCCGAACGGGGATACGTCGCGGCAACCTATAATCCGATAAAATCGCTCGAAAACCCGAAATACTCCACCCATTTCACCCTGTCGAAACTGCGGCCGGACGCCCGGTTGCAGACGCTTAATTTCGATTCGGGGAGCCAGACCGACATGGGAGGCGGCGACACCTGGACGGAACTGCTGCGCCGGCCGCTGGCCATCGACGAAGGCTACTATATGCTGACCTCAGGAACGCGCATGGCGAGCGGAAAAGTACTGGCGCGCATCACGTTCTTCACCGTCGAAAAGGACAAAACCGCCTCCGTCGCGCTTGTGATGCGCGAAAATACGGATGACATCCGGGTCATCGGAAGCATCGACGCCGAAGCGAAATTCCGCAAAGCCGAAAACGGGGAAGAGACAAGCATACTGGACGCGACGGGACGCGGCTATTTCATCATCGGCATTCTTGGCCCGCGCCAGGAACCGACAAACCATGCCATGCGCGACATCGCCGGCCTTAAAGAGGATTTTGAAAAATGGAACCGCGGCATCATCCTGCTCTTTAAAAACGGACAAAGCCTGGATTTGTTCGACCGTAACGAGTTCGGCGCACTGCCCGCGACCGTCGCCTGCGGCGTCGACACGGACGGCAGGATTACGAAGATGATAGCGGATGCCGTGAAACTGTCCGATTCCGAATCGCTGCCGATATTCGTCATTGCCGACACTTTCGGACGCGTCGTCTTCGTTTCGCAGGGATACACAATCGGCCTCGGAGAACAGCTCATGAAGACCATCCATGCTTTATGACGGATCATCCGCAGCAGGCAACCGGCAACCGGCAGTTAAAAACTCAAATCAAATAAATTATGTCATACACAAACAGTCACTTAGCCGATCTGATCTATCATCAGGCGGAAAAATACGGCCCGCGGCGTGAACTCCTGTTCCGCAACGGCAAAAGCGGCGTCTGGGAAAGCGTTTCATGGAACAGGTTCGCCGAAAAAGTCCGCCTGACGTCGCAGGCAATGATCGAATACGGGATCGGGGTGCAGGAAAACATCGGCATATACGCCCCGAACATGCCCCAGTGTTTCTACGCGACCTTCGGGGCATTCGGCATACGCGCGGTCGAAGTGTCCATGTATGCGACAAGCTCGCCCGAACAGATCAGGTATATGGTCGAGGATGCAAACATACGCCTGCTCTTCGTCGGAGAACAGCTGCAGTACAACAATGCATGGAAAGTGCAAAGGGAGACGGGGGACATTCTCCGTCAGCTGGTGATATTCGACAGCAATGTCGTCCGCCATCCCGAAGACAGAACATCCGTATATTTCGACGGGTTCATCCGGCTGGGAGACAATACGCACGCGGAAACAAAGGTGAAAATACGCCGCCACGAAGCTCTGATACCGGATATCGCGATGATTCTCTACACTTCCGGCACGACGGGCGGTTCAAAGGGCGTCCTCCTCACGCACGGAAACATGCTTGAAGTGATGCGGATACACGACCTGCGGCTGCCGATGATCAACGACCGGGATGTTTCGATGTGCTTCCTCCCGCTGACGCATATTTTCGAGAAAGCGTGGTCGTGCCTGTGCATCTCGCAGGGGATATGCATCGCCGTCAACCATGACCCGAAAAAGATACAGCAGACGCTGCCGGAAGTGCGTCCCACGCTGATGTGCAACGTGCCGCGCTTCTGGGAGAAAGTCTATGCCGGCGTGCAGGAAAAAATAGAACATTCGCCCGGCATCCTGAAAAGGATGCTGCGGCATGCCATCGCAACAGGCCGCCGTTATATCCTTGAATACAGGAACAAAGGCATAAAAGCGCCCGTCCGGCTCGCATGCCTGTTCCACTTTTACGACAAAACGGCTTTTACCCTGCTGAAAAAGGTGGTGGGGCTGGACCGCGGACGGCTGTTTCCCGTTGCGGGAGCGCCGCTGGCCGACCACATGGCCGAGTTCCTGCTGTCCGTAAACATGCCGGTACTGTACGGGTACGGACTGACTGAAACTTCCGCAACGGTCTGCTGCTATCCGAACGAAAGTTACACGATAGGCTCTATCGGCGCAATCATGCCCGATATTGAAGTGCGCATAGATGAAAGCAATAACGAGATTCTGGTGAAAGGAAAAACGGTTACGCCCGGCTATTACAACCGGCCGGAAGAAACGGCGAAAGTTTTCACCGAAGACGGGTTCTTCCGCACCGGCGACGCAGGCAGGCTCGAAGGCGACACGCTGTTTTTCCTCGAACGCATCAAAGACCTGTTCAAGACGTCGAACGGGAAATACATTGCGCCTCAGGCCATCGAACTGAGCATGAGCGGGAACGCGTATATCGAACAGTGCGTCGTGATTGCCGATACCTACAAGTTTGTGAGCGCGCTCATCGTTCCCGATTTTGAGCATCTCGAAGACTACGCCCGCCAAAAAGGCATTCCGTTCGACAACCGCGAAGAGCTTGCCGGCAAAGAGGAAATTGTCCGTTTCTACCGGTCGATTATCGAAGACTGTCAGAAAGGATTCGCTTCATACGAGAAAATCAAGCGTTTCACGCTCCTCTCCGAACCGTTTACCATGGACAAGGGCGAACTCACCGACACCCTGAAATTGCGACGGCAGGTGATAGCCCGCAATTACGCCGGACAAATAAAAGAAATGTATCAATGAACGGCGTAATTACCGGGAAATAATCGTAATTTTACGCCGGATATATTAACGCAAGATTGATTATGAGACATTTTAACGTAGCAGGCCCCTGCAACAGGGCAAAACATTACATGATAGAGGCTTCCTCGCGTCTGCATGGCGTCGAGGAGATGATTGACTCGGAACAGTATTTCGTGATTCACGCGGCGAGACAGAGCGGAAAGACGACTT
>JAIRYY010000069.1 GCA_031267485.1 Tannerella sp. | reverse complement strand
CAAATGTCATGACATACCGCGTACGTCTCTACACCGTACACCGTTGGCTTTCGGGGTAGCCTTTTTCGCTTCAGGCCTTTGAATGCCTGTCCGCAAATCGTATGCGCGGGCAGGACTGCGGTGGATGTGCGGGCAGAATCGGAATGTATCCCCAGATGAAAAAGGCTTCACGGAAGGTATTATACACGGATTTATAGCTGAATATTTCCGCTGAAGGCTTCCTTCGGAGCGGCTCCGCACGAGGGCGGAGGATTTACGGACATGCACGCCCGGACGGTGTCAGGTCATTTTAAGCGAGTGCAGGATGCCGTTCATGCCGTCGACGTACGTTTTCAGCAGCGCGTCCGGCGCTTCCGAACGGTAGATGGCGATGTTGATGTCTTTTATGAGCGTGCGGAGGACGTCGCGGCTGATTCCGGTTTTTTCCGACAGGCGCATGAATGTGGCTTCATCGGGGACGCCATCCTGCAGGTCGATGCCGGTCAGACGCTTCACGCTGTCGCAGAAGTACAGGTTTTTCATTTTCAGTATTTCCCCGTTTTCATGTTTCTGGTAATACAGGTTGCTGATGAGCTGCATGAATCCGAGCGTGCGGTTGGGCGGCGTTTCCACTACAGGGATGACCCGCTGGCGGCGTTTCGCGGTAAATATCATGAAGAGTATCAGCAAAACCAGGGTCGAATAGACCGCCCACCGCAGAGGCGGCTCCGAGAGCACGTAGCGGAGCGGCGTCCCGGCTTTTCCGGCGTGACTGCCGTATGCTTCCGTCCGGACAAGCGGTTTGCCTTTCATGCAGGACAGAAGACGGAACGCGTATGAGGCGTTCCGCCCGTCGAGGATGCCATAGTTGGTGAACATCAGGGGCGTGGAGACTAGGAACAGTTCCCCCTTCCCGATAAACACTCTTTTGGCAAGCGGCCTTTTGTTTTTGTCCCATACCAGCGTTTCCGAGGAATCCCGCATCTTCTTTTCGGCGAAGTAAACGGGGTGCAGCTGGGGATATACCTCGTAAATATGCGTCGGATTACATGGATTCGCGCCGAAAAAAATGCTGTCGCGCTGCCGGGCGCTGTCGTAAACGTACTGTTTCATATCCGGCAGGTAACTCCCGTATTCGGTCTCGAAGCGAAGCGTGTCTTCGAGCGCCTGCGGGAAATATTTCGCGCAAATCATCACCTGATTTCCAGCGTGCAACAGTTTGTAGAGACTTTCCACGTCCGCGGGACCGAACCTGACCTCGTCTTCGGTAAGCAGGAAAGCTCGGGGCGGCGACGCGGAATCCTCCTGCGCGAACTGAAAGAAGGACTTGTCCGTAACCGTGTAGCTTTCGACGGAAGAGGCCGCGACGTCGTCGAACACGTAGCTGCCGAACGGCTCCCGGTCGTTCCTGTCGAACGTGGGTTTCCACGAAAATTCGTGCGGCGACAGGTATTCCGTCACGAAGACGAACAGGAGGAACACTCCCAGGAGGAGCATGTAGAGCCGGCTACCTTTCATCCGCGCCTCCCTTCCCGGCGACGCCGCCGGCGACGTCCTCCGCGACGTCCTCCGCGGCATCGCAAACGACGCCGCCGGCAATGCCGTCCGCCTCCGCGGCATCGCAAATGACGTCGCCGGCAACGCCGTCCGCCTCCGCAACGCCGCTGCCGGCGCCGCAAACGCCGTCGCGAACAACGCCGCCGGCGACCTCCTCCGCGACCGTCCGGCGGCTGTTCCGTGTCGGGGCGATGACGTCCCTTATCTGCCGCTGAATCCCGCGCATGGCGTCGAACCGCTCCGGCGACGCCCGGTAATTGCCGTACCTGACCTGCAGGAAATGGACGGTCAGTTCGCGGAACGGCCGTTTCACTTCCCCGTTCCCGACCTCATACAGGTATTCCGTCGGCGTCTTGTGTATCTGCCAGTCGACAAGATTCCCGTCCGAGAGGAGGCGGAGCGTCTGCAGGTAAATCATCCTTACAGCCAGGCGGTAATTCCCGGCCTCCAGGGCGGAGGCTATTTCCCGGTCGAAATCCATTTCACGGATATTCTCCTCTTCCGCATCGTAGGGCAGGACGGCGGTCTTGCGGGAACGCATGAAAAGCGTTGGGCGCTTCCTGTACAGGAAATACAGAACGGCCACAAGCGCAATCAGGAAAAGGGCAATCATGACGGGCGTGGTGTACCGTTCTTCAAACCGGCCGCTGAAGATGGAATTTAACAGGCGGTTGAACCATCTCGACACAAGCTCGAACCAGCCATATCCGGACATGTCCGGCTGCGAATTATAATCAAAGCGAGCATCCGCCTGATATTCCGCAATTTTCTTCACATCGTAAACGACTGTGTCCGCCACCTGAAACGCCATGCCCTATAAGCGGTTAAAGTTTGAAATATCGGATTCGACCGTCACGCCCTCCACCTTTTCGCGCGCATGGAAGTAATGGAACGCAAGGCCGATGGCGCCGATCGTTGAGGCGGCATACGCGCCGTAAGACTGTATCAGCCCCAGGATATAAAGGAGGAACCTGTAGCCGGCGGACTGATCCATGGCCGATTCTGTAGTCAGCGAAAAGACGTAACCGAAAACCGTCACGATATACCAGGGCAGCATCGTGACCGTCTGCACGACGGACGAGATGAGGCTCAGGACGATGACGATGCCGAGCAGGCCGCCCAGCGTTTCCATTCCCAGCTTCCACGCCTTCCTGACGGCGGCGGAAAAGCGTATGTCCCGTTCGAAAACATATACGGGCACGAGCATCATGAGCGGTATGAGGCACAGGGCAAAGAGGATGAGGAGCGGAATGGTGAAAAACAGCGAAACGACTGACACCAGCGCCGCCAGAATGCCGGCCATGACTGCGATGAGTGCGTATGCGAGGATAAAAAACAGGGAAATACGCAGGCATTTCCATGCATTTACGGTCAGATTCTCCCTGAAATCGCCCAGCGTAACCTGCTGAAGCCCGTTTTCGCGTGTCGCATAAGTCTGCATCATCGCATAAACCATGCCCGATATGATAGCCGACCCAATTAATGAACAAAAAAGCAGGACGCCGTAGTCTGCCAGGAATCCGAACGCATTGCTCCCGAACGCGCCGCTGCCGCCCATGGAGGACGAGAGGAGGCCGAAATATCCGCCTATGGCCGAATTCATGGCGTACGTCTGTACCAGACAGACCGGCATGATGAGGTAGAAGGTGTATTTCAACAGAGGTTTCCAGTTTTCGCGTATAAAGCTGAACGTCGTGTTCAGTTTTTCCGAAAAGGTACGCTGACGATAAAATTCAATCTTTGATTGCTGATTTTCCATGATGTCTTAAATGAGGTAAAATGATATAATAGTAAATAACGCATGAGAGCGAAAGGAGGATGACGGACAGGCGCACGGAGGCCGGATATTCGGTGTGGCGCGTCAGGAAACTTTCGATGAATCCGGCCGCGATGAATACCGGAATCAATCCGGCGATGATTTTAAGTCCGCGTTTTGCGCCCTGCCTGAACGCATATCCGCGCGGAAAGGTTCCGGGGAAGAGCCACCCGTTCCCCAGGGCAAAGCCCGCCGCTCCGGCTATGATGATGGCCGAAATCTCGAACGTGCCGTGCAGCCAGATGGCAAGAACGGATTCCCAGCCCGCGCTGTTCAGGAAAAAGAACGTCTGGAACGAACCGACCATCACGCCGTTGTAAAACATAATGAATCCCGTCCCGAATCCCGTCAGCAGCCCCAGGGCAAAGGCGCGGAACGAAACGCCGATGTTGTTGAACGCAATGGACAGAAACATCGCGAACTCGTCCGGGCTGTCGTACACCTTCATCGGTTCGCCGTTCCTGATATTGTTCAGCGTCATGTCGACATACCCGTTTCCGAGGATAAGGCGCACGAACGAATCGTCGTTCACGGCCGATACGGCCCCGATGAACGCGCTTATGATGAAAACCAGAAAGGAATAAAGCAGTTCCCTGCGCGAACGGAACATCACTTCCGGTATTTCGCGCGTCCAGAACGTGACGATGCGCGAATATTTTTCTCTGCGGTTCTTGTACAGCTGATTGTGGAGGGCGGAAGCGAGATTGTTCAGGTAAATCGTAATGCGCGACTTCGGGTAATGGGAGCGCGAAAACGACAGGTCGGCCGTAATTTCCGCGTATGCATCGGCAAGTTCGCCGGGATGATGCGCGGACGCCCGGTCCACAATCTTTTCCAGCGATTTCCATTTTTCGATATTTTGGCGTATAAAAGAAACTTCTTTCATTTTCTTACTGAAAAGTTTCCGCAAAAATAATATATTTGCGGGTAAATTCAAATAAATTCATGGCGGAATCAAAAATCATTACAAGTCAGTATGTCCGAATCGACCAGATTCCGGCCGGCATTGGCGAACGAATATTTGCGCGTATACTGGATTATCTCGTCATAATCGTATACGTGCTCGGACTGGCGTACGTGATAGATGCATTGCGGCTCGATTATAACGGAAGCAATTCCGGCCTGCCGGTTTATTTCGCCCTGTTCATGCCGGCCATCTTCTATTCGCTGTTCTGGGAACTGTTGAACCGCGGCCGCTCGCCCGGCAAAATGGCGTTCGGCATGCGCGTCGTGATGCGCGACGGCACGACGCCGACAGTCGGGGCTTATTTTATGCGGTGGCTCCTGCTGATGATAGACACGTGGGGCTGGATAGGAATCATCGTCATCCTTTTGAACAAAAACAATCAGCGGCTGGGCGACCTTGCCGCCGGGACGATGGTCATCAAGGAAAGGGATTATCACCACATTCACGTCTCGCTTGACGAATTTGACTGCCTGAGCCGCAATTACCGTCCCGTTTTTCCGCAGGCGGAAAACCTGTCGCTCGAACAGGTTCGCACCATTCATGAAACGCTGACGCGCCGGGATGAACGCCGCCCGCAGCGCATCGCCGCGCTTTCCGCCAGGGCGAGGGAGTTTTTGAAGATCATGCCGGCGGTCGACGACGAGACGTTCCTCGTGACGCTGACCCGCGACTATCAATATTATGCACTGGAAGAAATATGAATTTTTAAATAATATACCTATGAAACGAAATTTATTTTATGCAATGCTGTTTTTATGCACGCTTGGCGGCCTGTCCGCCAACATTTGTGCGGAAGAGAGAATTTATGCCGTAACGGTCGTAAACGACTGGGACAAGCCCCGGGAAAACGAACCCGTAGTTTTGAATATCGGAGAACTGAAGTGCGGGTTCGACGTCGTGTCGGCGGTCGTGACGGAAGCGCGGGACGGCGGGACGGCTCCGCAGGGCGAAAGCGCCAGCGTTGCTTCCCAGCTGGACGACCTCGACGGAGACCTTCGCGCCGACGAGATTGTGTTCGTCACGGATGTGCCGGCGCGATCGGCAAAAACATTTCGCGTCCTCGTCTCGTCCGTCGGCGAACAGGCGGACTATCCCCCGCGCGTCTTTGCCGAAATGCTCGTGAGCGACAGGAACGGGAAGCACGTCCCGGTATCCTCGCTGACCATACCGGGGACGAGCAATATCTACAATCAGATGCATCATCACGGCCCGGCGTTCGAGTCGGAACTCGTCGCCTACCGCATCTATTTCGACCAGAAGCAGACGGTCGATATTTACGGGAAATTCAATAAGGGATTTGAACTGGAAGAATCGCAGTTTTATCCGACCGACGAACAGCTGTCCCGCGGCTTTGGCGACGACGTCCTGCTCGTGGGCGGAAGCTGCGGCCTGGGTGCGCTGAAAGGCTGGGACGGAACAAAGGCGACACACATAACGCCGGTCAAAAGCCTTACGGAATCGATACTCGCATACGGGCCTGTACGCTCGGTGGTCGACGTCGTCTCCACCGGCTGGCAGTACCAGGGCGCGCCCCTGCAAATGAGAGTCCGCTACATACTCTATGCCGGACACCGCGACTGCGAAGTGCAGGTCTCATTCGACCGTCCGCTGAAGCAGGAACTCTTTTCCACGGGGGTCATGCGCATAAAGGAATCGGTTTCATATTCCGACCATAAAGGCCTGATCGCCTGCTGGGGTACGGACTGGCCGGTAAACGACACGGTCAAATACGCAAAGGAAACCGTAGGCCTGGCAACGTCCCTCCCGCAGGAACTTGTCCGTTCCGAAACGCCCGACCGGGTCAACTACCTCTACCAGATAGGCGCGGAAGGAAAACAGGGTTTCACCTATCACATCACGTTCACATCCATGAAGGAAACCTTCGGATACAAAACGCCGGAAGCCTGGTTCGCCTTTGCCGGCGAATGGAAGGAATACCTGCTGCACCCCTGCCGGATG